>PGXR01000212.1 GCA_002839245.1 Spirochaetae bacterium HGW-Spirochaetae-7
ATCCCAGTTGAGTTCGGCCAGCTTGACGGGTTGAACCGCTTGTGCCGGCGGCGATGTGACGCATCCGATGACGAGCGTTGCAACCAGCGCTGCCAGGAACAGGACTGTACATTTTCTCATCGCTGTTCTCCTCGAATCATCCTGAAACTAGTGATGTATCCAGAGCCTCTGGATGGTTCAAGTATGCGTCAGTCCGGTAACTTGTCAATTAATATTAATTATTTGAAAGCGAAACCGCCGTCTCCTCCTTGATGCCCAGGAACTGGCTCCGGTACAGGTCGGCGTAGAAGCCGTCGGCTGCGAGGAGTTCATCGTGGCTGCCCTTCTCCACGATGTTGCCCTCGTTCATCACGAGGATGGTATGGGCGTCACGTATCGTAGAGAGGCGGTGCGCGATGACGAAGCTTGTGCGGCCTTCGAGCAGGCGTTCCATGGCCTTGCGGACGACGGTTTCCGTACGGGTGTCCACCGAGCTGGTCGCCTCGTCCAGGATGAGGATGCGGGGGTCGGCGAGGAAGGCGCGAGCTATCGTCAGCAACTGCCGCTGGCCCTGCGACAGGTTGGTCGCGTCTTCGTTGAGGACGGTGTCGTACCCATGCGGAAGCCCGCGGATGAAGTGGTCCGCGTGGGCGGCGCTTGCCGCCGCGACTATCTCCTCTTCGGTGGCGCATTCGCGGCCGTAGGCGATGTTTTCGCGCAGGGTGCCGCCGAAGAGCCATGCGTCCTGCAGTACCATGCCGAATGAACGGCGGAGCGTCCCGCGCGGAATATCGTGGATGTCGACCCCGCCTATGGTGATGCGGCCGCCCTTTAGCTCGTAGAAGCGCATGAGCAGGTTGACCAGCGTCGTCTTGCCGGCGCCGGTCGGCCCGACGATGGCTATCGTCTCGCCGCAGGGGGCGGTCAGGGACAAGCCGTCCATCAGGAGCTTGTCGTCCGTGTAGCCAAACGAGATGCCCTCGAAGGAGACGTCGCCGCAGGTTTTTTCAAACGTGTCCACCGCGATGGAAGCTGCAGGCGCGTCTGCGCTCTCTTCGGCCTCGTCGAGCACTTCGAAGACGCGCTCGGAGGCGGCCATCGTCGACTGGAGGATGTTGGCGATGTTGGCCGTCTGGATAATGGGCTGGGTAAACTGCCTGGCGTACTGGATGAAGGCTTGTATGTCGCCCAGGGAAATGGCCCGCTTCGAAGCCATGACGCCGCCGATGACGGCTATGGCCACGTACCCGAGGTTGTTGATGAAATTCATCACGGGCATGATGATGCCGGATATGAACTGCGCCTTCCAGGCGACCGAGTAGAGCTTGCCGTTCACCTCGTCGAAATGCCCGACCGAGCGGCGCTCGTAGCCAAAGGCCTTGACGACCTGGTGGCCCGAGTACATTTCCTCGACATGACCGTTGAGTTCGCCAAGTAGTTTCTGCTGCTGCTTGTAGTAACCCTGGGAGCGTTTCGCGACGAACATGGTCGTCAGCACGTAGAAGGGAAGCGTGGCCAGCGCGACGAGCGACAGTTTCCAGCTTATCGAGAACATCATGGCGACGCTGCCGACCAGCGTGACCACAGAGGTGATCACCTGGACGAGGCTTTGCTGGAGCGTGTTGGCTATCACGTCGACGTCGTTGGTCACGCGCGAAAGGATCTCGCCGTGCGTCCTGCCGTCGAAGTACGACAGGGGCAGGCGGGCAAGCTTCTCGTCTATTGACGAGCGCAGCGAGTAGACGGTCTTCTGGGAGACGCCGGCCATCACGAGCCCGGTGGCATAGCTGAAAGCCGAGGACACGAGGTACAGGCCAAGCAGCGTCAGCAGTATCGCGCCGATGCGCTGGTAGTCGATGGCCGCTCCGGGCAGGTGTTTCGCGACCGCCATGACGCCTTCGAACAGGATGGTGATGGACTGGCCGAGGATTTTTGGGCCGGCGACAGAGAACACGGTGCTGAGCACGGCCATGCCGAACACGAGCATGATCGAGGGGGAGTACGGTTTCAGGTAGCCGACGAGCCTTCGCATCGTGCCCTTGAAGTCTTTGGCCTTCTCAACGGGCCTCCCGAGTCCGCCACCGGGGCCATGGCCCATACCGATGCCGCCTGGCCTGCCGGGCCTGGCCTCCGTTGCCGCCGGGCCGTCGTTTCTTTTCCGGGTATCGTGAGCGCTCATACCGCCTCCTCCGCTGAAAGCTGCGATGAGACGATTTCCTTGTAGACTCCGCAGGTTTTCATCAGTTCCTTGTGGGTTCCCTTGCCGACCATGCGGCCTTCGTCCAGAACGATGATCTGGTCAGCGTCGCGTATCGTGCCGACGCGCTGGGCCACGATGATGACCGTCGCGTCGGTGGTTTCCTTGCGGAGGGCCGAGCGGAGTTTTGCGTCGGTCTTGAAGTCGAGGGCGGAGAAGCTGTCATCGAACAGGTAGACCCTGGGGCGCTTGGCCAGCGATCTCGCGATGGCGAGCCGCTGCTTCTGGCCTCCCGAGACATTGACGCCTCCCTGGGATATGGCGGCTTCCATGCCGCCGTCCTTCTCGGCAATGAAACCGGTGGCCTGAGCGACCTCGGCCGCCTCGGCGAGCTCGGCGGCGGTCGCGTCATGCCGGCCGAACCGCAGGTTGTCGGCTATCGTGCCCGAGAACAGGATGGGCCGCTGGGTGGCGAGGGCCAGGGACGAGCGCAGGTCGTCCTGGCTCATCTCCCGCACGTCGACGCCGTCCATGAGCACCGCGCCTGAATCGACGTCGTAAAAGCGCGCTATCAGGTTGACGATGGTGCTCTTCCCCGAACCGGTTCCGCCTATGATGGCAGTCGTGGTGCCTGGCCTGGCGGTGAAGGATAGTTCCTTGACCGCGGGCTCGGCCGCGCCGCCGTAACTGAAGCTGACGTTGCGGAACTCCACGAGCCCGAGCGCGCGTTCAGGGCGTTTCGGGGAGGCCGGATCCTTTATCTCCGGTTCTACATCGAGCACTTCGTTGATTCGCGCCGCCGATGCCGACGCGCGGGGAACCATGATGAATATCATCGAGACCATGATTACCGAGAACATGATCTGCATGGCGTACTGGATGAAGGCCATCAGCGAGCCTATCCTGATATCGCCCGAGCCGATGCCGAGCCCGCCGAACCAGACTATCATGATGGTCGTGACGTTCATCATCAGCATGACGAACGGGAACAGGAAGGCCATCAGCCTGTTTACCTTGAGCGTCGTGCCTGTCAGGTCGGCGTTGGCCGCGTCGAAACGCTTGCGTTCGTGTTCGACCCGGTCGAAGGCCCTGACGACGCGGATGCCGGACAGGTTTTCCCGCATGACCCTGTTGAGCGAGTCTATCTTGGTCTGGATTGACTTGAACAGCGGAATGCCCTTCATCGCGAGCAGGACGATCGCGAGAGCCATGACCGGAATGACGACTAGCAGTATCCAGGACAGCTTGGGTTCGGTGGTCAGCGCCATCACGATGCCGCCTATGGCCAGCATCGGTGCCGCGGCCATCATGCGCTGCATCATGAAGACGAGCGTCTGAACCTGCGTGATGTCGTTCGTGGTCCGCGTGATGAGCGACGCCGCACCGAAGCGGTCGAGTTCGCCAAGCGAGAAGGACGAGACCCTGGCGAACACTTTCGTGCGCAGGTTCCGGCCAAAGCCCATGGAGGAACGGGCTGCCAGGAGGCCCGCCGTCACGTTGGCGGCGATGCCGGCCAGCGCGATGAGCAGCATGTAGCCGCCGACGCGCCAGATCAGCGCTATGTCGCCCCTGGCGATGCCCTCGTCGACGATGTTCGACATCAGTTTTGGCAGGCTGAGTTCGGCAATCGAGTTGGCGAACACGAGCGCCAGCGTTGCCGCTATGGAAAGCGCGAACGGGCGCAGATACCTGAAAAGCTTGAGCATGGTCTATTCTTCTCCTTGGTGGTCGTGGCGGGGGAAGGGGCATGCTTCGCCCGTTCTTTCGCCGTGGCGGGCAGAAAGGAATTCGGCTGCCTTGGCCAGCAGTACTGCCAGCTTCTCGCCGTCCTCGATGCCGAGGTGCGCGACAAGCGCTTCGGTTTCCTCCATTGCGCGCGCGTGGAACGAGTCGGCCATAGCGCGGCCGGTTGACGACAGCCGCACGCGTATAGCGCGCCTGTCGTCTGCGTCAGCGAAGCGTTCCACGAGGCCGCGCGCTGTGAGCGCGTCGACGAGCTGGGTCACGGTAGGCGGCTTCACGGCGAGCCAGGTGGCGAGGTCGCCCACGCGGAGGCCCGCCTCCGGGGCTTCGTGCGCGAGCCTGTGTATCAGCTGGAATTCCCCGGGGCGGGCCGCATGGCCGAAACCTGGACGCCGCTTGAACGGCCCGACGGCCCGGAAAGCTTCGAAGAGCCGCTCGGCTATCAGCCTCGTCGGTCCGTGTTCATTGTCATCACTCATGGTACTCACTTGTTAGGTTGTCTAATAGTTAGGTGTACTAAATGTATTGAAAGCATGACTGTGAGTCAAGGGACAGACCCCGATGGGGACAGACCCTGAATTGGCGGGTATACTGCTCCCATGGCATTCCTACCTACTACCCGCGCCGAACTCAAGGCCCTCTCCCTCGACCGCGTCGACTTCGTCATCGTCTCGGGCGACTCGTACGTCGATCATCCGTCCTTCGGCGCCGCCCTCATCGGCCGCTGGC
>PGXR01000213.1 GCA_002839245.1 Spirochaetae bacterium HGW-Spirochaetae-7
CACCTTGCTTTCCCGGCACTCGCTCGGGAATGGAACCATCAAGATGCTTCCTTTCCGCTCGCTTCGTTGGGGAATGAACAGTGCGCGACACCCGTTCCGCATATACGGACAGTCGCCCGAGGGCGCCCTTGAGCTCCTCGGCGCAGGCAACGACAAAGAGGAATTGGCGCGATACTTTGCGCGCAAAGCTGACGTCATCCAAGGAGGAAGCATATGATATTGACCATCGATGTAGGCAATACACAGATACTGGGAGGGCTGTTCGAGGGGGCCGAGCTGGTCCTGCAATTCAGAAGGATCACGAGCGCGGGAACCAGTTCCGATGAACTGGGGTTGTTCCTCCGCAGCGTGATTCGGGAGAATGGGTTCGATCCCGGTTTGGTGAAGGAGATTGTCTGCTGCAGCGTGGTGCCTTCGATCAACCACTCGCTCGGCAGCGCCTGCCTGAAATACTTCAAGATGGAGGCGTTTTTCGTGCAGGCAGGGACTAAAACCGGGCTCAAGATCAAATACAACCATCCTAAGGATGTAGGTGCCGACAGGATCGCCAATGCCATTGGTGGCATCCTGCTCCACCCGGACAAGGACCTCATCATCATCGACATGGGAACCGCCACCACTTTCGATGCCATCACCTTTGATAGAAACTACCTGGGAGGGGCCATCGCGCCGGGGCTAAAGATGTCCATGTTGGCGCTGGAGACTGGGACAGCGAAACTTCCTTCGGTGGAGATCGCGCGGCCTGAGCACGCGTGCGGGAACTCAACCATCGAAGCCATCCAAGCCGGACTTTACTACGGCCATATCGGTCTGGTACACGAATTCATCTACCGGTTCGAGGCCGAATGCTTCCAGGGCCGCAAACCAGTGGTGATCGGGACGGGTGGATTCGCGCGTCTGTTCGAATCGACGGGCTTGTTCTCGGATATCCAACCGAATCTGGTGCTTCTGGGGTTGAAGAAAGCGTTGGAATTGAACCGTACCTAGAGCAAAGGTTTGAGGAGTGTAAGGTATAAGGAGCGTGATGTATATGTTGGTAGAAGTGTTGAAGTCAAAACTGCACAAGGCGACGGTCACCGGTGCGGATCTCCATTACGAAGGTTCGATTTCCATCGATCCACAGCTCTATAGGCAGGCCGGCATGTACACCTACGAGAAGGTGGATATCTTCAATGTGAATACGGGGGCGCGTTTCTCTACGTATATCATCGAGGGCAAGCCGGGTGAGGTGTGTTTGAACGGTGCCGCCGCGAGGTTGGTTGCAGTGGGTGACCGGGTGATCATCGTATCGTACACGCAGGTGGAAAGCGAGCAGGCAGAGGGGTGGAAACCTACCGTGGTGCTGCTCGGGGAGCGCAACATCCCGGCTTGAGGAGATAGAATAGACAATCACCCTTACCTGGCCAGGTGTGGAAGGAATCGTAAACGGACTTGGCGCCAATCGCTCAGCAATAGTGCGATAACCCCCTTGCAGAGGATAGGAACACCTTGCCGTGTGTGTTTTGAGCAAATCGGGGCCAGGTCCCGAAAACAAAAGAGAAAAGCTAATACCGCTTGGCGGCTGCGACGAACGGCTCGGCGATGTGGAGGAACTCAGTCCTGAGCGCTTTTAGGTCCACCCGCGTCAGGCGATGGTCACGCACCACCCACTCGCCGTTGGTGAGCACATGCCGGACATTCTGCACACCGCTGCTATAGACAATCAACGAATAGGGATCGTATGCCGGCACCATATTGGGCGCATCCAACCCCAGAACCAGGATATCGGCCCGCTTGCCCACCTCCAGACTGCCAATGCGGTCATAAGACTTCAGCATTTTGGCCGCTTCGCTGGTACAGAGCGGCACAACCGATCTGGCGGGAATAGCTGTCCTATCCTTGAGCTCGTTTTTATGCAGGATGGCGTACAGTTTCATCTGGGTAAACAGGTCCAGCGTGTTGCCGCTGGAAGGACCATCGGTCCCCAAACCCACCACGACACCTTGGTCCCGCATCACAGGTATCCGCGCCAACCCCTTGGCTGCCTTGATATTGGCTCCAGGGCAATGGACCACCGAGGTCCCGCTTCGCGCGAGCAACTGGATGTCCTCGTCAGTGGCATGGATGCAGTGCACGGCGAGCAGCGAATCATCCAATAAACCCAAGCGGGAAAGCTGACCGATAGGTGTGGTGCCATGCACATCACGAAACGAGCGCATCTCGAAATCCATCTCACTCACATGCATCGTCCACAGCAACCCCTGTTCCCGCGCCAGTTGTTGGGCAAGCTTGAGTTCCTCAAACGAGGTGCTATAGGGGGCATGGGGAGCGATGATCGGAACAATCAAGGGATGATGCATGCACAAAGAGATCAAATGGCGGCTGATCTCGAGCCCCCCGGCGACATCGACCGTATCGCAATGCGGTGCCGACATCAGAGTCTCACCAGCCCAGAGGCGGAAACCCATCTCTACCGCGGCTTTGGCGATAGCCACCTCAAAAAAGTACATGTCGACGGCGGCGCCTACCCCCGCCAGCTGCATCTCGGCCATCGCCAGACGAGCGGACGCGACCGCCAGCTCTTCGGTCATGCATTGGTTTTCCAAGGGGATAAGGAACCGCTTCAGTCGGTCGGCGACATCGTCCCCTAAGGTCCGGAACGCCACCATGCCCAGGTGGGTGTGGCAATTGATGAAGGAAGGCAACACCACGGTATCGGACAAGTCCAGCTCTTCATCGCAACCTTCAAGCAAGCACGGCGGAATGTCCCGGTCGGGACCCACGTACACCAGGCTATCATCCTCGACCACCAGCGCCCCATCCTCGTAGGTCGAGAGCTGGGCATCCATGGTGAGCACATGCGCGTGCCGTAGCAGTCGTTTCACTGAGAAGAATCTCCCTGCATCCAATACGTGCGCCAGTCCAGGATGCGCTTGCGCGCTACATCTACCAGACCTTTATCGCTAATCTTGATACTCGGGGAAACCGGCAAGGTGAGCACGGCAAAATTCATCACCTCTTCCTCAGCCTGGTAGCCATGGGAATGCAGCCACTGCCGCACACGCAGTATTTCCGCCCCCAGCTGTGCGAAGGGCTTGAGTGACACTATACCACCGTAGGCGAGTGGGACCAGCTCGACTCCCTGTGCATCCACCATCGCGATGCCGCCTTGCATCTCGATCACCGCGTTCACCGCCTGCACCGCCAACTCCACGCTAGTGGCCATCACCAGCAGATTGTGGCTATCGTGGGCCCACGAGCTGCAAATAGCCCCCTCGCGGGTAAGTCCGTTCTTGAGGAACGCTGGTTGGATAGGACTTTGGTGTCCATAGCGTTCTACCACCGCCAGTAAATTCAGGCCATAGGCAGCAAAATCCACCTGCCCATCGACAACTGAAACCCGCTGGCGCGCAGGTCGGGTAAAGGTGGTGGTCTCCTCCCGTTCCAACACGAGCAGATCACGCTGACCATCTGGACAGCTCAGATCGAAATCGCAAGCCGTGACAGGGAGTCGCTTGATGGTATGCAGGCAGGCATCGGCGATCTCGGGTAGCCCGGCGGGCTGGGTAAGACCGGTCTCGGCATCATATACCTGAACGCCAGCCTTATAGACAGCCTTGATATGGAAGCTATCCAGATCGTCCAATAGAATAAAATCCGCTAGTTTGCCGGGTGCGAGCTGCCCGCGGTCGAGCAGGTTCATCCGCCTGGCAGGGGCGAAAGTAGCGGCATAGATAGCCTCGCTCATCGGCAACCCCAGCTGTACCGCCCGTCTGAGCACATGGTCCAAGTGCCCTTTGGCAAGCAGCACGTCCGGCATGACATCGTCGGTGCAAAAGCAATACGAACCCGCTAGTCGGATATTCTTGAGCACTTCGATAGTTTCTGGTTTGACGCTTTTACGCTGCATCTCGATGAACATTCCAGCTGATAGCTTCTCCTGCAGCGAGGCCGCGGTCTGCTCGGTATGGTCCGAGTCCACACCTGCCGCGATAAAGCGGCTGAGCAGCTCACCCTCGATCTTTGGGCAGTGGCCTTCGATCGGGCACCCCGGTTTATGCGCCTGAAAGGTCTCGATGATCCTTTTGGTCCGGTTCTCTCCGGTGGAGAACAGATCGTTGGCATTCATGATCTCCCCCAGCGCGATCACATCCTCACGCTCGCAAAGAAGAGCGACCTCGAGGGTATCGATGGAACCACCGGAGGTTTCCAAAGCCGAAGAGGTGGACGGAACGCTAGAGGGGATGGAGTAGAAGATATCGATCTGGGAGGGAAGGTCCATATAGGATCGCAGGCCTTCCACCCCGAACACATTGGCGACTTCATGGCAGTCGGCCACGATGGTGGTGGTGCCGTGGGGCAGCACCGCGTTGGAGAACTCGGAAGGAGTCGTCATCGACGACTCGATATGCATGTGGATATCGATAAGACCGGGGATAAGGTACAAGCCTTTCTCCCCAGCCCGCTCCGATTCCGGAAGATCACGTCGCACATGGCGGATCCGTTGGTCGAATTCAATAGTTCCCCAGTCGAAACAACGGTACGCTGAATTGTAGAGCCAAAGACCCGCCAGAG
>PGXR01000001.1:0-4244 GCA_002839245.1 Spirochaetae bacterium HGW-Spirochaetae-7
GGCAAGGTCATCCGGCCAGAATACATGTCTGTACTCGGTCCGGTATCTTGTCAGCAGATTCAAGGCTGCGGAGGCGGTGGTATGATCCGTTACGACCAGCGGGTTCATTGAAATTCGCACGAATCCCGCCTCCGTCATCGGACAGGTGGCAAAGGCAGTGGCCCGGTTATCGAGGAACCAGACTACCGCCTGCTCATGGGCTACGTGGTTGGGCCACGCGAGAGCGACAAGAAAGTTGACATCCAGCAGATTCGGGCCGTGATCGCTCATGCTTCATCTTCAGCCGACTTGACATCGTCGAGCCCGAAAGGCGGAGCGCTCTCCGAAACGCCGAAGACGGGAAAATTTTCATTCGGCCCGTTGCCCTTGTTCCGTTCCAGGCCGCGCCGGGCGAGTTCGCTCAAGGCTGCGCCGATCGCCAAGTGCTTGAGGTCAGCCACATTGCGGGCGATGGCGTAGATATCGTCATCGATCGTCAGGGTAGTTCTCATGGACTGAATATCGCATCATGACATCATGATGTCAAGACACCGTAATTACCCGAATCCTTTGCGCCAGTTCCCTCGCCCGACGCGGCGCCGTTCCCACATAATCGGAGTCGGCCAACATCGACGCCAGCTTTTCGCTGCCGAGCGTGTCTACGAAAAACCGGTCCGACCCGATGCGCGCCGCGAGCGAATTCGAGGCGCCAGCTCCGCCGGAGCGCAGCTCGGCCCACGCCGCGAGCGCGTGCTCCCGCAGGCGCTCGTGGGTCTCCTGCCTGTC
Organism: Spirochaetae bacterium HGW-Spirochaetae-7; assembly: GCA_002839245.1. Lineage (GTDB taxonomy): Bacteria > Spirochaetota > Spirochaetia > Treponematales > UBA12059 > SZUA-370. The sequence goes on from PGXR01000001.1 coordinate 766, forward strand.
CGCGCCGGCCTTCCCCATGGCCATCAGCACCCGCTCGGTGTTGGCGAACGGTCCGTAGGCGGCCATCGTCCTTTCAGTAGCCCCCCGGTCCACGACGAGGCCGGCGACGATCTTGGTCGCCGCGGCGAGGATCTCGTCGCTGCTCAGGAAAGCCTCGGGCAACATCGAGCGGCGGTTGGCCGAGTCGTCGAGCGTGCGCTCGAGTATCGACTGGGCCGCGTTCTGCCAGGCAACCTGGGGCATGACCGACAGCGCGCGTGACAGCGAATCGATCTTCTCGGCGTTGATGGGGTTGCGCTTGAAGGGCATGGCCGACGAGCCGACCTGCCTGTCGCCGAAGGGCTCGGACAGTTCGCCTATCGGAGGCGACTGGAGCACCCTCATGTCCAGGGCGAACTTGTGGAGTGACGCCCCAAGTCCCGCGAGGACGGAAACGACGTTGTAGTCCTGCTTGCGCGTGTAGGTCTGCGTCGCTATAGGGTAGAAGCCTATGCCCAGCTCCTCTGACAGCCTCGCCTCGAAGCGGTCGACGTTCTCCGCGCCGAGAAGCTCCGCGTACGATGCGGCGGTGCCAACAGCTCCCTTGAAACCCTTGCCCCGCACCGAATCGCGTTCGCGCACGATGCGCCCGCGGTCGTCGAGCAGGTCCTGTGCCCAGACTGCCAGCCGGTAGCCGAGCGTCGTGGGTTCCGCCGGCTGGATGTGCGTGAAGGCCATCACCGGCAGGTCGGCGTACTCGTCTATCCTGTCGGCAAGCGAGGCGAGCAGGCGGTCGAGCGAAGCGACGACGAGGTCGAGCGCATGCCTCAGGCGGAGGGCGTCGGCGTTGTCCTCGATGTCCATGCTGGTAGCGCCCAGGTGGATGACGCCGCCGGCCGTCGGGCACTGCTCGGCGTAGGCCTTGACCTCGGCCATCAGGTCGTGCCTGATTTCCGCCTCTATCTCGAGCGACCGCCCGATGTCCACGTCGCCGGCGCGCGCGGCCAGCTCGTCGACCTGTTCCTTCGTCACGATGCCGAATTCAGACTCGACGCGGGCCAGGCTCACCCATATCGACCGCCACAGCCGCCGCTTGGTGATGTCGCCCCACGCCTCGCGCATGGCGGCGCTTCCGTAGCGCCAGCTGAACGGCGACTGGTAGACAGAATGATCGCTCATGGGCCGATAGTAGCAGAGCCGATGCGGAGTCTCTAGGGGGCGGTTGACCTCAATGCGCCAGTGGCCTTCCTGGCGGTATCGACGAACAGGATGGCTCGATGGCGCAGGTAGGTGTCGATGACCCTGCCGGCGGGAATGTTGGCGACGGGCAGGAAGCCTCCCGCCATGTGGTCGTGGCCGCCGCCGAAGCCGCTGCCTTCGAGAACGAAGCGGACCAGGTCGTTCGCCTTTACTTCCTCTATCTCGCTGCGGACGGACAGCTTGACGCCGCCCTGCCTGACGGAGTAGGCGAGGACGACGGTGACGGTATCGAGCGACAGCACGATATCCCCGGCCGCTCCCAGGAGCGAGTCGTCCAGGGAGTCCAGGCGCATGAATCCGAGGCCGTCGTAGACCTCGACGGTACGGAAGGCGTCGGCGTAGTGATCAAGGTCGGACTTGGTGAGCTGGGCGCCGTTCAGGACCTTGATGAGCGAAGGATCGGCGAAATGGTAGAGCCGGTAGAACATCTCTATGTCGAGATCGGACAGGCCCCTGGTCAGTGATTCGGTGTCCTTCATTATCCCGAAGACGAGGGCGGTCGCCAGCTTGCGCGGCGGTTCCACCCGGTTCTCGAAGAAATATTCGGCGACAATGCTGGCGCAGGCCCCGACGCCGGGCCTGATGTCCTCGAAGCGGTAACCCTGGCCAGGGCGGTATTCGTGGTGGTCGATGCAGGCAACTTCGTCGGTGGCCAGGTCGGTGAGGTTGCCTGCGCCCTTCTGCCCGTCGACGAGGAGCGCCCAGTCCTCGGTCCCCAGCGTCGCCACGCTTTTCGCCAGCTGCATCTCTATGCCGAAAAGGTCGAGCATCCTGGCGGAGTCGGACTTCTCTATCTCGCGATCGTAGACGATCGTCGTCTTGATGCCCCTCAACCCCAGCAGGTACTGCATGCCCGCGCTCGCCGCGATGGCATCGGGATCGGGCACGTTGTGAGGCTGTATGAACACTTCGTCGGGTGCCTGCGCCAGGAGGGCCGCCAGGACATCGAGTTTCGTTTGTTCGCTCATGAGGGTATTCTAGGCTGCCGTCGGCCGTGGCGCCAGAGCATCGAGCGTTATCTTGACGTCCATTCTGTCTCTATGCGAAGATACGCCATGGTACGTGACGAATTACAGGCGACGGCAAGACTGGCTCACCTCGATCTGACCGAGGATGAAGCGGCGGCCGAGCTTCCGGCGTTCGAGCTGATGCTCGAATACTTTGCCGCAATGAAAGCGGCGGACGAGGACGAAGGGACCGCGGGTCTCTTCGCCGTTCAATCAAGCGGCTCATCAAGCACGGGCAACCGCCTGCGCCTCGATATAAATAATAATAATAACCAGAACTCCAATCCTCTCCTCGATCTCGCCGGCGAGCTGCTCGACAGGGCGCCCCAGAGCGAGAACCGATTCATAGTCATACCCAACGTACTCTGATATCCCCGGAGGAATCCGCCATGTCGACAACCGTCATCGATGGCGGCTTTGATGCGTATTTCGACGCATGGGAAGCCGCCATAGGAGCCTTTCTGGAAACCGACCGCGATTCTCTGCAGTCCTGCGCCGGACACGACAGGGCGATGGAGCCCGGGACGACGGCCCTTGCCGGCCTGCCGTTCGGGGTCAAGGACAACATCGCCGTCGCCGGCATGCGGCTGTCGTGCGGCTCCAGGCTTCTCGACGGCTTTCGTTCCCCGTACACGGCAACCGCCGTCAGGCGCCTGGTGGAGGCCGGGGCCTTTCCCGCGGGCAAGACGAACATGGACGAGTTCGGCATGGGATCGTCCACCGACAACTCGGCCTTCGGGCAGACGAACAATCCATGGGACCGGGCCCGCGTCGCCGGAGGCTCGTCGGGCGGCTCGGCCGCCGCGGTGGCCGCCGGGCTCGTTCCGTTCGCGCTCGGCTCGGATACCGGAGGCTCGGTACGCCAGCCGGCATGCTTCTGCGGGGTCGTCGGACTCAAGCCGACGTACGGCGCGGTGTCCCGCTTCGGGCTTGTCGCGTATGCTTCGAGCCTCGAGACGGTGGGCGTGATAGCCGATGACGTCTGCCGCGCCCGTGAAGTGTTCGCCGTCATGCGGTGCATGGACCCGCTGGACCAGACGAGCCTGGACGCGCCGCCCGACGCGCCGGCGTTGCGTCCGCTGGGGGGAAAGCCGGCAGCGCCTCGGACCATCGGCGTACTGTCTCCCGCCGCGGTCGCCAGGGCCATCGCTTCTACGCTGGCAACGACACCGGCAGGCGAACCGGCCGACGGGGCCAGCGCGGCCGCGGCCCGCGAAGCGGCCGGAGCGGCGG
>PGXR01000001.1:4283-42357 GCA_002839245.1 Spirochaetae bacterium HGW-Spirochaetae-7
AGCCCGAGGTCGAGCGCGCCTTCGAGTCGGCCAAGGACGGGCTCCGAGCTCTCGGGCACCGCCTCATCGAAGTCGAGCTGCCGAGCCTCAAGTACGGGGTGCCGGCCTACTACACGATAGCGACCGCGGAAGCGAGCGCCAACCTCGCGCGCTTCGACGGCATCCGCTACGGAAACTGCCCCGACTGGTCGGAGAACCATGAGGAGCTCATCGACAAAACCCGGGGCTCGGGTTTCGGGGTCGAAGTCAAGTTGCGCATCCTGCTTGGCACCTTCGTGCTGCGCTCGGGCTTCCAGGACCGCTATTACCTGCGCGCCCAGCGCATACGCGCCGTCATACGGGCGGATTTCGACCGGGCTCTGTCGGCGTGCGATGCCATCCTGATGCCTGTATTCCCGACAAGGGCGTTCGGCCGCGGCGAGCGGGGTCTGTCCCCATTCGCCCAGAAGGCCGCGGACCTCTTCACCTGCTGCGCCAACCTCGCCGGGTTGCCTGCGCTGGCCTTTCCCACAGGCGTCGAAGGCGGGCTGCCTGTCGGCGTCCAGCTGGTCGGCAGGGCCTTCGGGGAGGGCCTCCTCCTCGACGTTGCGGAAGGCTTCGAGGCCGCCAACCCGGCGGCGCGGCCCGCGGGCTACCGGGAATTCTGGGGGCGATCATGAAATACCAGTCGTTCATCGGCCTCGAGGTGCACATACACCTTCTTACCAGGACCAAGGCGTTCTGCGGATGCAGGGCGGCCTTCGGCGACGAGCCGAACTCAAACGTCTGCCCGGTGTGCATGGGCTACCCCGGCGTCCTGCCCGCGCTCAACGCCGAGGCGGTGAGGATGGGAGCCCTCGTGGCGACCGCCCTCCATTGCTCGCTGACGCGCCGGACCTGGTTCGAGCGGAAGCAGTACTTCTATCCTGACATGCCCAAGAACTACCAGATTTCCCAGTTCGCCTCGCCCGTCGGTACCGACGGCTGGGTCGAGATCCCCGGCGCCGCCGGCGACGCCGCCGGTCCGGCCGGCGAGTCGAAACGCGTGCGCATCAAGGAATGCCACCTCGAGGAGGACGCGGGCAAGATGATACATGCCGGCAACGTATCCCTTGTCGACTACAACCGCGCCGGGATGTCGCTCCTCGAGATAGTCACCGAGCCGGACTTCGAGACGGGCGCGCAGGCCGAGGCGTACCTGCACCAGCTCAGGCGGACGGTCCGCTGGCTGGGAGTCTGCGACGGCAACATGGAGGAAGGCTCGATGCGCTGCGACGCCAATGTGTCGGTCAACCTGGCCGGCGCGGGCCTGGGCAGCAAGGTGGAGATAAAGAACCTCAACTCGTCGCGCTTCGTCCGCCTCGGCCTGGACTACGAGATCCATCGCCAGACGGAACTACTCGAGAAGGGCGGCTCCGTCAGGCAGGAGACGCGGCTGTGGAACGAGAACCGCGACCAGACCGAGGTGATGCGTTCCAAGGAAAGCTCCCACGACTACCGTTTCTTCCCCGAACCCGACCTGCCCGTTTTCGTGGTCGACGACGCCTTCATTGCCTCCGTCGAAGCCGGTCTCGTCGAGCTGCCGCATGACCGGGAAGGCCGCCTGCGTTCGGAGTACCGCCTGTCTGCCGACCACGCGGCGCTGGTCTGCGACGAGCTTGCCTGCGCCGACTGGTTCGAGGACGCGGTGTCGGAGGCCGTCCGCCTGGGCGTGGACAAGGCGGCAGCAGCGGAGAAGGTCGCCGTCTGGATGGCCACCGAGATACGCCGCGTGATGAACCGCGACGGCCTGGGAATGGCCGACATCGGCATGCTCGGGGTGACCGGCGCAAGGCTGGCGGCGATAATAGCGCTGGTAGCCTCTGGCAGCGTGTCCAGCAAGGTGGCCAGGCAGGTATTCGACGCGGTACTCTCCGGGGAGGGCGAGCCGGCGGCCATCGTAGCCGCCCATGGCTGGGAACTGGTCGTCGATCCGGCGGCCATAGCCCTGGCGGTCGAGTCCGCGTTCGCCGCCGAGTCCTCGACAGTCGCTGACACATTGGCCGCCATCACTCGCGGCGATGCCGGGAAAATCCGGTCGCTGTCGGCGTTCCTCGCGGGCAAGGCGATAGCCGCGTCGGGTGGAAAAGCCGAGCCGGGAATGGTCAGGGCCGCCGTCGATGCCCGCTTCCTGGCGAGCGCGGAATTGCAGGCGTCCACCGGCCTATCGAACCAAGGAGAAAAGTCATGAGGATACTGGCCAAGGAATTGCAGGCGCTGAAGGCGGGCCCGGGAGGCACCCTGGAATCGGCCACAGAGGTCGAACTCAAGGGCTGGGTCCACCGCGTCCGCGAGCTAGGCGGAGTCTCGTTCGTGATGGTCCGCGATCGTTCAGGGCTGGCCCAGGCCGTCGTCCAGGGCAAGGCCGACCTCAGCCTCGAGTCGGTGGTAGCCATCACCGGGACGCCAGCGGCCAATGAAAAAGCCCCGGGCGGCGTCGAACTCCGGGCATCGCGCATCGACATGATAGCCAGAGCGGAGCCGGACCTCCCGTACCCGGTCAACGGCGACCCGGGCAAGATCGGCCTCGACATCATCCTGGACCAGAGGCCGCTTTCGCTGCGCAACCCAAAGATACGGTCGATCTTCTCGGTGCAGGCCACCATCATCGAAGCCTTCTCGTCGTACCTCCGCGCTCATGGCTTCACCGAGATGAAGACGAGCAAGCTCATCGGTTCGGGCACCGAGGGCGGCACCGGGCTGTTCGAAGTGGACTACTTCGACACCAAGGTCTATCTCGCCCAGTCGCCGCAGTTCTACAAGCAGATGATGGTCGCCAGCGGCATGGAGCGCGTCTTCGAGGTGGCTCCCGCCTACCGCGCGGAGAAGCACGACACGCCGCGGCACCTGAACGAATACGTTTCGATGGACGTGGAGATGGCCTTCATCGACTCGGAGCGAGACCTCATCGCCCTCGAGAAGGAACTGCTGTCATCGATCTTCGAGGCGGTCGCGAGCCGCAACGGCGATGACCTGGTCGTCTGGGGCGCGGTCGTGCCCGGCCCCGAGGCTGTCGCCCGATCGCCGATTGTCGCCCACGACGACGCCATCGCGATAGCCGCTGCCGAGCTGGAACGGTCGGGCGCATCCGCGAAGAAGGCGTACGAGATAAGCCCGGAGGTCGAGCGCCTCGTCTGCGCCTGGTCGGAGCGCGAGCACGGCAGCGACATCGTGTTCATAAACGAGTTCCCGCGCAGGCACCGCCCCTTTTACACCTTCCCCCTCGACGCCAGCCGCACGATGAGCTTCGACGCCATCTTCCGCGGCCTCGAGATCACGACCGGCGGCCGCCGCCACAACGACTACCGGGCCATCCTCGACGTGCTCCCTAAGTTCGGCCTCAAGGCGGAGGATCTGGCGGACTACCTGTCGGTGTTCAAGTACGGCTGCCCGCCGCACGGCGGCTTTGCCATTGGCTGCGAGCGCCTAACCCAGAAAATCCTGGGCCTGGCCAACGTCAAGGAAGCCAGCCTGTTTCCAAGGGACAGAAAGCGGGTCAGGCCATAGGAACGCCCCAGGCTTGCGGTCGCAGCTCTACCAGCCGAAGCCGAGAAGCCACATGGGGATCATGCCCACGGCCGAGAAATCGGCACCGTCGCGGACGACGTGTCGTGCGCTCTTGCGTTTCTTGTGAAGGCCGCCGACTTCAACAGTGATGTCATTGTCAACGATGAAGTCGGCCGCGGTCTCGTCCCTTGAGGCATGGACCGAATGTCCGGCGTACTCCAATGCCGCTGCCACGAAGGCTTCCCTCATGTTTCCTTCCTTGCCCGACAGTGCTGGATACAGTGACGGATCCGCGAAGAAGATTTTTGCGCCTACAGACATGGCCGAGTGGTTCGTTGCGTACCTGATGATCCTGAGCAGCCCAGTCTGCTCCATGGCGTGGAGCAGGGAATAGAGCTTCTCCTTTCCCAGATTCCATTCCCTGCACAGCGAGTTTACCTGGATGACCGGAATGTTTGACTGCGAGAGGTAGCCCAGGACGGCATTCATCAACCTGAAATGGTTCTGGGTGATATTCGGCACCAGAAACGGGATATCCGCTTCCATCGTTTTCTGGACCACCTGCAGGAGCTTCTGCGGATAGCTTTCCGTTCCCTCTGTGAAGAGCGGCTTGAAGCCGTATTCGAGGTATTCCTCGAACAATGACAGCACCGGGCATGTCCGTAGAATAGTTGCGACGATGGTTACATCATGATGCAATGGATCCTGAAGTCCGAAATCTCCTCGACCGCGAAGAACCAAATACTCCCTGAAAGACAGCGGAGGCATTGAAATCGAGACGAAGCGACGCGACAAGTCTGCTATTCCCTGTGACAGGAGCAGCGAGCTCGATCCGCTTGCCCATATCGTGCATGCCGGCCAGGCATCGTACAGGGCCTTGAGATCCCTGCTCCAATCGCGGGCCGCGTGGATCTCGTCCAGATAGACAACGGTGACTCCGCGCTGGAAAAGACGTTCGACCCACACATACAATGACTGCACGGACAGGGCTGGATGATCCATGCTCAGGTATCTGGCTCCAGACCTTTCAGCGCTTCTCAGCAGGAAGGACGTCTTGCCGATACCACGGGGACCGTTGATGATGACTCCGCGATCGGCTATCGTCCGCTCGACTGCCCAGGGTCTGACCGGCGATTTCAGCGCATTGAAAAGCCGGGCTTGGACGAGAGCTGCTGAGTCGAGGATTCCATACTCATCGATCATGTATCGATAGTATCACAGAACCGTAATGGCAACAATCGGTTCTGTGATAGAACCGCTAGCGATATCCTGACCTTTGGATACAAGTAACCGTATCAGGGACTCGGCCATATCGCCTGGCCGCCGTCGAGCATGACGCCCAGCTCCCATTGTCTGTCCTGAATTGACAATTTCTTCTTCCGTATGTACTGTAATTACATGAAAGCCCAGCTGGTCAAGATTGGAAACTCACGAGGTATCAGGCTTCCCCAGAAGTTGCTGACGTTGTACAGGATCAATGAAGGGGATGAATTGGAACTCGAAGAGCGACGGGATGGTATTCTCCTCCGTCCCGGCCGGGCGGATTCCATGAAGCTGTCCTTCGAAGCCAGCTATCGCGAGATGATCGCCGAACCGGCTGAACACGATGAATGGTCCGATTGGGATTCCGTTTCGGGAGACGGCTTGCATGCTTGACCGCTATGGAGTGTACTGGGTCAACCTCGATTTTGTGGTCGGTACGGAAATCGCGAAAACACGACCGGCGGTGATCATCAGTGATGACGCCATGAATCGTGTTCTTGGAACCGTAGTCGTTTGTCCCGTCACCTCGCGAGTCCATCAGCGCTGGTCCAGCAGGGTGCAGACGAGCGTTGGCGGGCAGGTTTCCGAGATAGCCGTGGATCAAATCCGCACGGTCGACAAATCCCGTATCGGCGCCAAGCTGGACCAGCTTGACGATATTGCCGCCGCTGCGATACGCCATATCGTAACCATGATGTACGGGATCCTGTCGGTGGAGTGACGGGCCTTGCGTTGCCGCGAATCTCCCACGCTCCATGATGACGTTCAAGTTCGGAAAACTGCGGTCGGCTTCTTCCAAATTCCCTTTTCTCCTATATACTTGGCTTGACGTCTCGATGTTCTATGTTCATGCGCTCGGAGGGATTCCTGATGTCCGAAAAAAGCCTCTTGCAGAAAGCCGCTCGATTCGCCAAGGCCGCCGGATCCGAGCTGTCCTCGGGTACCGACTTCGTCTTCGACAAGGATTCAGGCATTTCCAAGGAAGACCAGAAGGATATCCTCCTCCATATCGATACGGTAGCCAAATCAAGCCGTATCGTCGCCGGCCCGGAAACATGGAAAGTGCGTCCGAAGAAGCGGGGCATCGCCCTGCCTCTCGTCGTCAATCTCGCAGGCGCGCTCGTCCTGGCAGGCGGCCTGTACGGACTCGGACTTGTTTTCGCGCCTTCCGAAGAAAGTTTCGAATCGAGTTCCGCCCAGCTGGCTTCGGCGGAAGGCCGCTTGCTCCAGGAAATAAAACGGGAAACCGAAGGCCGCATCCAGGAAAAGGACAAGGAAATAGCCGCCATCCAGCAAAGGATGGCTTCGCTCGACAGCGAGCGCGATGAGCTGCTCTCGAGCGTCGACGCCAGGATCAAGGCCAAGGAAACAGAACTCAAGGACCAGCTCAAGCTCGAACTCGACAGGGAACGCCAGCGCCTCATCGACGAGGGGCTGTCCCAGACGGACGTCCAGGAGCGCATGCGCGAATTCGAAAAGCGCAAGACTGAAGAATTCAAGTCCCAGCTGGATGGCTTCGCGAAGAAGGCCGAGGAGGAGAAGGCAGCGCTCCAGTCCAGGCTCGACAAGGCGCGCGACGAATACCGGACCAGCCTCTCCGCCGCCACCACGGAGCGCCAGCGCATCCAGGACGAGTCGCGGCAACGGGAGCAGGACCTTCGAGCCCAGCTCGACGACAAGAACAAGGCGCTTGAAGCCGAGCGGGCCCGCACGGCGGACAGCCTGAAGGGCGCACAGGCCGAGCTGACGCGTTTCAACCAGGACGCGGCCAGGGTCAAGGCGGTCGAGGACAGGCTCGTGGGGCTGTACGCTTCCGCCAGGCAGTCGTTGCGGGACGGCAGGCTCGACGATGCCGCCGCGACGCTCGATTCCCTGCGCGCGTACCTGGCCGATCCCCAGGTTGCCGGGGTCCCCACCCTGCAGGCGAGGCGTGAGCTTGATCTGTTCGCGGTCGAGCTCATCGAGCGTTCCATCAATTCCGAACGGTCCAAGACATCCGCCGACACTTCCCGCGTCACGGCGGCCCTCGATGCCCTGGCCGTGGTTCGCAACGAGGTCGAGCGGGCCCGGGCCGCCATCGCCGCGGGGGATCCGGCCGCGGCGATGACGGCCTATCGCAGGGCGCTCTCGGCGACCAGCGAGCTCAAGGAAGCCGGCGCCTTCATCGAAGGAAACGGCAAAGCCATGCTCGACGCGAAGGTCGCCGAACTCGAGGCGGCGACGCTTGCCGCCCAGACGGCCGCCGTGGAGGCGAAGGTCGCGCTGGGCGCCGTGGAAGCCGCTGCGCGGGACGAAAAGGCACTCGAAGCGGCCTTCGTCCGCCTGTTGTCGAGCCTGCCGCTCGGCCCCGGAGACGCTTCCCGGGTCTATTCGTTCATCAAGACCGCCGGCGCGAGGGAGGCCGTCGCCGCCGGCAAGGCTTCCGATACAGCTTCCGCCGGCGTGCCGTTCAGGGCGGCGGCGGCGGACCTGTCGGCAGGCCGCTACTTCGAGGCGATACAGGGCTTCGCGACCGTGCTTGCCAGGTACCCGGCCGCAGGCCAGGTACCCCGGGCGGTCGAGGGATTGCGCGATGCCGGCGGCGGACTCGTCGTCGCCCTCCAGGAAGCCAGGGACAAGGCCGCCGAGCGCATAGCCGAGCTGGAGTCGCGTCTCGCGGCAGCCCGCAACGAGGTCCCAGAGCCGATCCCCGGCACAGCCTCCGCGGCGGCCGGCGCCACCGCGACGACCGCTCCGGGCGCCGCCGGAAGCACCATCCCGACTGCCGAGCTTGTCGCCCTCCAGCAGGAGAAGTCCAGACTCGAGTCCGAGCTCGAGACTGCCAGGATGCGCTACGAGGCCGTCGCTTCCGCATACCGCGCCTATGGTGCCGACGAGGAAGCCATCCTTGCCCGGGGCGGCGACCTGGCACTGGTGGAAGCCAAGGCCAAGCTGGACGCGTTCCTGTCCAGCCCCGCCGTCTCATCCGCGATGCCGGGCATGCGGGACCGCATAGCCCGCTACCTTGCCGCCTTCCAGACAGCCGGCCAGAAGGAAGTGCTGTTCAACGCAGCCGACATAGTCGACGGGGCCGCCCGCATCCGTGACGCAGCGACCAGGGGCCGCTATTTCAGCGACCTGGAGAAGCGCAACGCCGGCAACCAGTCGATGCTCGAGTTCATTGATTCGGTGCGGCAGACCTTCAGGTAGGGACGCAACCGGGCTGGACGGTCAGTCGTCCAGCCTGGCCAGATCCGCGGTTGGTATCTCGTAGACCTCTACCTGGAGGCTACCCTTGTCGTAATCGTTGTTGTTCCTGACGAAGAGGGTCCTCGTGAAGACTACCTTCATCTCAATGCCGTTCCATCGTTCGTGGACGAAACGCAATCTTCCCGCGGGGAACTTGAAAAGCCTGTTCAGCCCGGCGTCCAGCACGCTGACGATGCCGTTGTCTTCTGCAAGCAGCCGTCCGTCGGACAGGGCGCCGATGAGCGGACCGAAGCTTTCCGGGTAGCGGGTTGGCTGGGCTGCCGTAAAAGGTGTATCCCATCTAAAAATGGCGTTTGATCCGTCAGACAAGCCGCACGAAAGGTAGAGATTGTTGGTTGACCCTGTGGTGTCGAGCAATTTGCCCGGAGTCGCAATTTGAGTGACATCCGAAAAAAGCAGAGTTGGTCCAGGTCCTATCACGAAGACTGGATCTCCTCCGGGCCATGGGTGTTTTTGCTGGTAATTGGGGACCATTGCCTGGTAGGTTATACATGTCAACGTCGCGTTCAGGGATCCATTCACAGCAACGGCCCCGATCCCGAAATACCACATTGCATCGGTATCAGGGAGAACGGTTGCAGAACTGGTGTTCGGGGCCGTCATTGGAAGGATTCGCCCTTCCGATGTACCTAACGTGACGAAGGCGTCGGAACTGCCGTCTGGATCGGCATAAATCAGATAGGCGTCACCCATCGTATTTTCAATTTCAAAACCTGTCATAGTGTCAATCCACCCGGTATGATTCAGCGAATCGATCGACAAAACCGGCTTGAACCCTATGCGCTCGTCCATGTCCTGGACAAGCAACCCGTTGGCGGGCAAGTCCACCATCGGCGGCAGGAACCACGCGTCGTCCATGCCGTGCTGCTGGACATCCTCGACGGAAAAGTACAGCGTCGGATCGCCAAGCTTTCTCACGGTGACTTCTGATGCCGAAATCATCGGGTCGAAGGTCGGGTGCCAGCACGACGATGCGAGCATCGCTATCAGGATAGCGCCCGAGGCAGCGACGCCAAGCATTTTGCCTGTGGCGCCGGGACGCCGGTTCCGGTTTGGTTTCATAGCGAGAACCTCGCGCCGAGGCGCATCACGGGAAGCTCGAGGAACCACGTGTCGGCGCGAAGCGTCCACATGGGTCCACTGTCGCTGCTGCCACGGCTCGCGGCCATGAGGAAGCCATCGCAGAATGGGTAAAAAGCCGGGCCGAACTCGAAAAACACCGCTGCCCGCCCGCTGATGGCCCATTCGCCTCCCAGTGCAGCCATAGTCCCCATCGGGGCCACCGGGTCGAACCTCGGGCTCAGGTCCTTGATGAACAGGAGCCGAGCGAAGGCGCCAAGGTTCCAGTACGGTCTGACATACGCGTCCCTGGGCAGGAGGTAGCCCCCGAAGCCAAGGCCCGGCTGGACGAGGGGCAGGGACAGCAGCACTGATGGAGTTTCGGTGCCGTATTCCTCGTCGACCAGGTAGATGCCGGCAAGGAACTGTGTCAGGCCAATACGCAAGAACCACCGGTCATCTCCCAGGGAGCGTATTGCCCAGAAATCGGGGAACTGTCCCATGTACAGCCCCGCTTCCAGCGACCATGGCCGGATCGGTCGCCTGGGAATTGCCAGCGAGACGCCCTGCTCGAGCGCTCCGAAATAGCCGCGCTCCGGGTAGGCGCCTTTCGAGGTAGCCCGCCATGGATAGGTGCCAGGTACGCGGAGTGGTATCTCAAGGAAACCCGAATCGGGTATGACCAGTCCCCCCTCGGCAAGTCCGCCCCGGTCCTTGCCAGTCTGGCCGGTGATGACCGTTCCCGGGTGGCCTTCGATTCGCACGAGGGTCTTCCTCACTTTTGGAAGCGCTGCCTCGGCGGCGTCGGCCACCGCTATCCACCAGAACTCCGCAAGGTCGCGCGCTGTTGGCTCCCGGCCTTCGACGACGCCCTCGGCAAGTACCTCGCCGGTCAGCGGGTCGAGGATCCGCCATGCCGAGCGGGCGTCACCGCCAGGCAGAACCTCGCTCGTCACGTCGACTGCGAGCGCGCATGACGCCTTAGAGGCCGCTTCGACGATGTCCGCCCCGGCGGGCGCGATCAGGATGGCGTCGAGCTTCGAGGACCTGGCCAGCGCCGCGGCGAAAGCGACCTGGTCGGCCGCCCGTCCCGTACCGCTTGCGCGCGCCATCACCCGGATGCCCTCGTCGTCGGCGAAGGCCGCTTGCAGCGCGATCGCCGTCAGCAGGACGATGATGAAAAAGGCTTTGGGCAACGCCTGGCCGCGGGTTTTTAGCCGCATCATTTCCACCATGTCCTGAGCTTGTACAGCCGGCCGTCGACGCGGTCGTATATGAACCACCAGGTGCCGCTCGGGTCGAACGAAAGGATTCTGACATCTTCCTCGTCGAAGGCCAGTGAGTCGATCTCCTGGGCGGGAGCGCCTGTCGTGAAATCCCCGGTACCCCATTTGTATCTCACGAGCCGGTTGACGCCCTTGTCGCCTCGGGAGTAAGCCACGGGGCCGCCATCGGTCAGCCATGCCAGGTCGTCCGCGACCGGGAAAGGGCCGGTCTTGATCGCAGCTGCAGAATCGAATACGGTACCGCCTGCCCAAAACAAAGCGGCCGATGCAAAAGTCGCCGTATAGCCCTGTCCGTTGCTGTGACGTCGCGAAAGCACGCTGTACCCATTAGCGAAGTCGGAGTCGAGGAGCGTAAAATTTCCGACCAGGGAATCAAAATCCCGAGTGACTGAAACGGTTGCGGCGCCCCATGCCGAGGGGTACTCTGCAAAAATTCCCTGCAATGATGAATTTGGGTCAACTACATAGTTCAATCCCGTCACAGGGTTCCCCACCCTGAACACGCGGACTGATGTGGCGTTTGTCCATATGGGTGATGCTGATGTGTTGCCTGGATTCAGAGGATCCACGATTTGTGTTCCGCAGAGGAACCCGTTCGATACCGAAGCGAGGGCGCGGGTAAAGCCTGCGCCGGTCGGTGTGAACTTGTACTCCATCGACTCCGGGCTGAGGAGTATTAATCGATTTGTGCTGTTCCCCGTCGCGTACACCAGTACCTTGGAGTAGTCCGTCCCCCCCGTGACGTACGGCGCGAACTCCAGGTTCTCGATTGTGGCGTCGCTTCCAAGTCCCTGCGCCACGGTGATGGCGCGGAAGTCGACGCTGGCTTCGACGTAGGACAGCCAGCGCGGGAAGACATCGGAGGTCAGGAAATCGCAAGTAGAGAACGTGGCGATGATGAAAAGAGCGGAGCTGGCGACTGCTGCTCGCGCGAGCGGGTTTGTCATCCTTTTCATGGCCATTTGAACATCACCCCTGCGCTCAGGCCCAAGGGCCCGTTTTCCGACTTCCACCACCCGCGGCGGAGGAGCCCCGAATCGGAGCCGAACGAATATGAGACGCGCTGTTCCAGGAACACGGCCCAGGCGGGCGTATGCCACTCGAACGAAAGCCACAGTGCGTCGAGCGACAGATCGAAATACAGGTTGGGTGTCGCATCTGCCGGCAGGATCCATGTCGCTATGCCCGACAGGCCGGAGCCGGCAGAGAAGCGGAAGCGGGAATAATGGGGAGTAAAGAGGTAGGCGCCGACGCCGAGCCGCAGTTCATCGTGGATGACCGGGACCGAGCCGGCGGTAAAGGCGTATTGCAGCCACAACAAGTCGCGCGCACGGAGAAAAATCGAATCGGGCGCCAGATAATAGCGGTAATCCGCCGAAACGCCGGCGAGCCTCGCCGTTTCAACGCCGAACGATAGCGCTTGCCTCGTCATCGGCATCAGCGCCGGCAGCTTTATCGGCTCGTCGGCGCCTGTCGGGCTGAACACGGCGGTCCGCGGCCAATACCCGTCCTTCGACATCGAGACGACGACCGGGTCGCCCTCCCTGAATGCGACGAAGGGGGCGACGAGGCTGCCGCCCTCGATCAGCCCGGCTTGCCGCGCGTCGTCCCCGGTACCGAAAGCCACCTGAGCCCCTTCGTCTCGCGAGCTGAAGCGAAGCCGGTACTCGATGGGCTTGCCCGGCTTCTTCCGTTCGCGGAGGGCGAGCGCGGCCGCAACCGTTTCGGCCGCGCTCGCGTCAATCAGCGGCAGGGCGGTAAGGCCGGCGAAGGCCGCCTGCGACGACGCGGCCACCATGGACCCGTCGAGGAAATCGAAGACGATCGCGCTCCATACCAGGCGTCGCTGCTCGATGGTGCAACGGGCTATCGCGACCCACCGCGTACCGCTCGCCTTGCGGATTCCCCTGGCTACCTTGATATCCGTTGACGAGTCTTCCGTGGCCCCGTCGAAAAGTTCTACCGACCGGAAGCCCGCCGACTCAAAGTTCCTGACCAGGGCGGAAGCCAGGGCCTGGGCGAAAGTCGCCGCCTCGCTGTTGGATGCAATCATCGCGACCGAGACCGAGTCGCGCAACGCCGTCTGGGGCTCAGCTTCCGCTTCGACCCCGGCATCCTGCGCGGAGGCAGGAAAAGCCACGATCGTCGCCAGCAGGGCTAGCGCTACGACCCGCGCGGCGGAGAGTATTGGCTGGGCACGGAAAATCCGTTTCAGCTTCATTTCTCGTGCATGACCTCGACGCCGTCCCAGTCGTCGGGCGGAGGGTCGATAGCGTAGCGGTCGCAGCGCGCGGACATCGACGTGGACGCGTAGTCGTCCCGGCCGAGCGTCGCCGTCACGGACCGGAACAGGTCGCGCGCCTCGTGGAAGCGCTTGGCTCCGTACTTCGCCATTGCCTCTTCGTGCATGGCCCAGGCGGCCGACTGCTCAGGGGGCAGCGTACGCCGTGCCGTATAGATGCGCACGCCCTTGGTCTTGCCCTTGACCGCGACCGTGTCCAGGAGGCGGCACGGGAAGCTGCCTTCGACGAGGTCGTGGATGGATTCCGAGAATATCAGGGGCTGGCGGTACAGTTTGGTCAGCCCTTCGAGCCTCGAGGCCAGGTTCACGGTGTCGCCGATGACGGTGTAGTCCATCTTCTTGTCGCAACCGATGTTGCCTACGGTCACCTTTCCGTAGTTTATGCCGATGCCGATCCTGAAGTCGGGCTTGCCGAGTTCTCGCTGCCTCTCGTTGAAGCGGTCCAGAGCCTCGGTCATCTCCATCGCCGCCAGCACCGAAGAGGCCGCGTCGTCGTCGTGCTTCACCGGAGCGCCGAAGAAGGCCATGATGGCGTCGCCTATGTACTTGTCGATTATGCCGTGGCGATTCATGATGATGTCGACCATCGATCCGAAGTAGCGGTTGAGCGAGTTGACCAGGTCGTCGGGCTCCATCGACTCCGATATGGTGGTGAACGAGCGTATGTCGGAGAAGAGCACCGCCAGTTCGCGGTTCTCGCCGACCAGCATCGCCTCCGGGTTCTGGAAGAACTGGTCTATCAGTTCCTGCGGCACGAATTTCTGGAAGATGTGCCTGATCTTCTCTTCCTTCTTCTGCGCCAGGACTGTCTCGAAGGCGTATTTTTTTATCTGCTCGTATGCCTTCTGCAATTCGCCCAGCATGATGTTGAAGGTGTGCGACATCGTGCCTATCTCGTCGGGGAACTGCACCTCGACCCGCTCCGACATGTCACCGGAGTCGATGATGCGGCGCATCGCCGTCACCATCGAAGACAGCGGACCGGTCATGTACCTGACGAAGAGCAGCACGAGGATAGTCGCGATTATGATTGAGCCGATAAGGATGCCGAAGGTGCTCCTGGTAAGCGCTTCTACGTCGCCGAAGAAGGTGCCCCGCTCCTCGGTGACCAGGACATACCAGCCGAACGGCCCGAAGGGGAAGCCGGACGCGACCCGCTCGACGCCGCCCAGGACGAGCGGCTGGAAACCCCTGGCGCCGGCCGCGAACAGCGCCGCGAGAGCGGCCGTCTCGTCGGGTCGTACCTCTATCGCGGAGGTCCGGGAGGTGATGGCTCCGTCCTTCCCGACGGCCAGTATCAGCTCGGTGTCGCTCCTGATGATCGACCTGGCGAACGACTCCACGCCGGCCTGCGCCGCGGCGACCATGTCGGGCCGGTCGGCCACCTCGTTCTCCACGAGGAGGTTCCACTGGCTCTCGGCGTACTTCTCCAGCTCGGAGACCTTGAAGTCGAGGAATTCGGTCGCTATCCGCGTTACGGCCCGCGTCGCGACTATCTGGCTTGTCATTCCGGCCAGGATTATGGCGACGACGAGTATCGGCAGGATGACCAAGACTATCTTCCAACGTATGCTCACATGTGAACTATACACGATCGTCGGCCCAGATCAAGGGGCAGGAGCGATTTCGTCCTTCTTGACATGCCGCCAGGGCCGCTATACTTAAGATCCGCCTGTGCCCACCTTGAGCGCCTGGTCGATGGCGGGAAAAGGAGAGAGAGGAAATGAGCATTCGCATAGTCGCAGCGTTCTGCGGATCGGCCGCTTTCGCGCTTCTCGCGGTACCGGCTGCGCATGCTGAAGGTCCGGACGCCCGCGAGATGATGCGCCTGGCCGATGAGGCGATGTATCCGCCCAGCTTCAGCATGACCGCGACCATCACCACCGAGCGCCCGGGCCGCGCCGACTCGACCATGACGATCGAGATTTTCCACAAGGCGGATGTCGGCACGTTCATGGAAGTATCCGCTCCCGCCAGGATGAAGGGGACGAGGTTCCTCCAGACCGACGATGCGCTGTACATGTACAGCCCCAGGGCCGGCTCGCGCAGTTCGCTGCGCCTGTCCCCGAGGGAATCCTTCCAGGGGAGCGTATTCTCGAACAACGACGTCGGAGATTCGACGTGGGCCAACGACTACGAGCCGGCTATCGAGGGCTCGAAAACGATCGATCACCCGGAATTCGGGCGTGTCGAGGTCTGGCTCGTTTCCGGAACCGCGCTCCGCCGTGACGTGCCGTACGGCTCGATACGCATCTACCTCTCGAAAGACAGGGTCCTGCCGCTCCGGATGGAGTATTTCGCGAAGAGCGGACTTCTCCTCAAGACTATGGAGCTGTCAGGCTACGCAAACTCGTCGGGACGGCTCCGGCCGACGCGCCTGGCGATGACGGACGAGAACGGCACGGGAGAGCGGAGCGTCGTCGTCATCGGCGACCTTCGCGTGCGCACCGACCTGCCCGACGCCATGTTCAACCAGGCCTGGCTGACGCGATGAAGCCAGCCGGTCTCCTGAGGATCTGCTGCTTCCTCACCGTTGGCGCCGCCGGTACCATGGTCCCGGCAGGCGCACAATCCGGCGGCGCGCTCTCGCTGGACGCGTCGGGCAGCGTCTCGACGGTCGTCGAGCTGGCCTATCCCCGGTCGGCGGACGGAAGCTTCGGAGATCCGGCGGTCGGCGCGGCGTTCGAGTCGGAGCTCTTCCTCTCGGGCACCGGACCGTTGGCCCTGTTCCGCATTCGGGCGCTGGCATCCGCCTCGGCGGACGATCCTTCCGGATACGAACCCGCAAATCTCGCGAACGCTGTCCGCCTCGAACTCCGGGAGGCGGAGATAACGCTCCTGCCCCTGCCCGGGCTGTCCGTCCGCGCGGGTATGCTGCTCCGCAGCCTCGGCTTCGGTTCGTACGGCTCTCCGGCGGACCCCTTGGCGCGCCTCCCCGACCAGGGCGGCTTCTGGGGAGCATCCGTGGAATGGGCCCCGGTCCAGGGATTCTCGGCCGTCGCGCTGGCGTCGGCGGACAGGGCGGCGAGAGACGCCTCTTTCGCCGGAGTCGATGACCTCGACGCGGGGGCTGTCGTCCGGTTCTCGGCAGGAGCACTGGATGCGGGGCTCGGTACTTACTATTCGGGGTATGGAAGCGGGGAGGCTAGACCGGTCGCCTATGTCTCCTGTCCGGCATTCGGATTCCTGGGCTCGCTGGAGGCCGCGCTGTCCATTCCGCTGGGCGGCGCCGACGCGGAGCCGTCCGGGTCGTTGAGGATGGAACTGCGCCGCGGGCTTGCCGTCGGCGACCTGTCGTTCGAATTGGCCGCCGCGTACCGCGGCGTGTTCCCCGGGAGAAGCCAGGCCGAACTCGATTCGATGATCGCGGCCCTGGGCGGCGGCCTGCCCGGTGACCCGTTCGCGCCGTATTACGGGCGGCATTACGCGGAATTCTCCGCCTATGTCGAAAGCGCGGACCTGTTCTTGTTTTCTGCCAACCTCGCGCTCTCCCTGCTGGATGGTAGCATGATGCTCGAAACGAAGGCAGAGCTCTACAGCGGCGACGCGGGCCTCTTCGTCAGGGCCGCCCTCGTGCCGGGGAAAGAGGACGGAGAATTCCGGGCCATAGCGCGGGCAGCCGGTTCAAGCGAGCTGGTCATAGGCGCGGGCCTGAGCTTTTCGTTCTGAGCGCAGGCCCGGGCCGGCCGGCGGCCTTATAATTCGCAAGAAGGAGCTACCTATGGCTTTGATCGATATGCGCGACATCGAAAAAGATTATTCGCTCGGCCGGACCACGATTCGGGCGCTCAGGAACGTCAGCCTTTCGGTCGAAGCCGGCGAGTTCACGGCCATCGTCGGCCCTTCCGGCTGCGGCAAGACGACGATGCTCAACCTCCTGGGGTGCATCGACAGGCCCACGTCGGGAAGCATCAGCTTTGACGGCGTTCCGACCACGGGCCTCGGGGACGACGCCGAGGCGGACCTCCGGCTCGCGAAGATAGGCTTCATATTCCAGAGCTTCAACCTCGTGCCGGTCCTGACGATCGCGGAGAACATCGAGGTTCCCCTCATGCTCGCCGGGCGTCCGAAGCGTGAACGGCGTGTCCGCGTCGAGGAGCTCATGGAGCTCGTGGGGCTCGCGAGCTACGCCCGCCACAAACCGGACGAACTGTCCGGGGGGCAGCGACAGCGGGTGGCCATTGCGCGCGCCCTGGCCAACGAGCCGAGGCTCGTGATCGCCGACGAGCCGACGGCCAACCTCGACGGCGCTACCGGAGAGAGCGTGCTCGAGGCGATGAAGGAGCTGAACGAGAAGAACGGCATTACCTTCCTTTTCTCGACGCACGATCCCCGCGTCATGCGCTACGCCCGCCGCATCGTCAGGCTGCGCGACGGAGAAATCGAGGGCGAGGAGGCCTCCTGATGCTGCTCAAGATGGCCATCCTGTCGATGCTCAAGCGCCCAAAGCGTACCATCCTGATAGTGCTGGCCGTCGCGCTCTCGGTGTTCGTCATGGAATTCGTGTCGGGCTGGATAGAGGGCATGCGGGACAGGATGAACAGGCAGATCGTCGAGGAGAGCGCTCACATCCTCGTAGAACGAACGGAGCGCGTCGAATCCCTCGATCCGCTGGAGACGAAGGACTATATCGCCGATCCGGGCTCCGTCGCCGAGCGGCTCTCGGCCGACGCCCGCGTTCGCCGCGTCGAGCGCGTCACGCCCTTCGGCGCACTCGTGCTCGCCGGCAGCAAGAGCCTGCCGATGAGGATGGTCGGCGTGGAGCGGGATACCGGTTTCTTCGCCCAGGTTCCCCGGGGCCGGCTCGAAGGCTCGTTCCCGCCATCGGGACCCGGCATCGCGATATCGCGGAAAGCGCTCGACCTGCTTGGCGCTTCTTACTCCGCCAGGCTGATCGTGCTCGTCGAGGACGCGTACGGGATGCCGTCGTACCGGGAATTGCCGGTGACCTGCGTCTTTGCGACCGATTCCACCGACTTCGACACGTCGACGGCCTTCATCGACGCCGGGACCGCGTCTGAAATCCTCGGTACCGGGTACAGCGCCGAGCTGTGGCTCCGCCTCGGAAATCCCGAGGATGCGGAAGCCGTCCGCGATTCCGCGCTCGCGTTCCTGGCCGGCCGCGACTGCGTCGCCAGGACCTGGAAGGACCTCCAGGGCGGATTGCTGGTGATGATACGCTACATGGACCTCTTCATGCTCGTCATCAACGTCTTCGTCCTGATAGTGGCCGCGACCGTCATCACCAACGCGATACTGATGAACGTATTCGAGAAGCAGAAGGAATACGGAACGCTACGGGCGATAGGCATGAAACGACGCGATCAGGCATTCCTCGTGCTCGCCGAAGGAGCGGCGCAAGGCCTCGCGGGAGCGGCGCTCGGCGCCGTGCTGGCCTTGCCCGTCGTACTTTTCCTCAAGGCGAACGGCCTTCCCATCGGCGAGGCGAGCCGGATGCTCGGCGGTGGCGACGTCATGTATTTCGGAACGAATCCTTTTTCGACGCTGCAGAACATCGGTTTCGGGACGCTCATCGCCGTCGCGGGGAGCCTCTATGCCGCCGTCTTCGGGACACGGGCCACGGTCGTCGACGCGCTCAAGAACGTCTAGGAGGACATGATGACAATGACGGGATTGGCTGCACGGAACGTTTTCAGGAATCGGCGACGCAGCATCCTCAACATGATCGCCATATCGATAGGCGTCGCGCTGATGTTCGTCTGCCTCGGGTGGGTCCAGGGCTATGAAACCTATATATACAGCACGGTCATCCGCTTCCAGACGGGTTCGGCGCAACTGCTCCACGAAGGCTACGAGGAGGAGGCCGCGAGGCTACCCCTCGACCTGGTACTCCCGGAATACCCTCAGGTACGCTCCCGCCTGCTCGCCACGCCGGGCATCTCGGGAGCGAGCGGCCGGATCGATTTCCTCGCACGCCTGATCACCCCCGCGGGTTCGGTGAGGCTGCTCGGCCAGGGCATCGATGCCGAGGCCGAACGTGACGTCACCATCCTGTCCAGGAAGATAGTCCGGGGCTCGTACCTCGACGGCCAGCCGGGACTGCTCCTGGGATCGGGCATCGCCGGGAAACTCGGCGTCGAACCCGGATCGGTCGTGTTCGTCTCCGCGACCGACAAGTACGGCGTGGAGAACAGGACCGCGCTCCCGGTCCGCGGAATATTCTCGTTCGGTTACGGGGCGATGGATGACGGAATAGTCTATCTCGACCTGCCCTCGGCGCAGTACCTGCTCGACCTCGATGACGAGGTTACCCGCATCGTGCTCGCCGGCCCCGGCGGTGACAGGGTGCGGGCGGCGGCCTCCGGTTTTGTTGACGGACTCGGGGAAGGCTATCCGCCGACGAAGGCCTACGGCTGGCAGGAGTTCGCCAAGGCGACGGTTTCCGGGGTCCGCACCGATACCTACAGTTTCTATGTCGTCGCCGTCATCCTGTTCGGACTCATCATCGTGGGAATCCTCAACTCGATGTCGATGTCGGTGCACGAGCGGACCCGTGAGCTGTCGACCCTGCGGGCGATCGGCTTCAGGAGGCGTGACGCGAAACGGCTGATACTGCTCGAAAGCCTGATTTTGGCGGCCATCGGTACGGCGACAGGGCTGCTGGTGGCCGCTCCCGTGGCGGTCTGGCTCGGGATCTATGGAGTAGATATCGCCGGATCCATACCAAAGGATTTTCCCGTGCCCTTCGGCGAGATGTACCATGCCGACTACCGACCCTGGCACGCGCTCGTCAGCATTGCCCTCGGGATAGGAGCCTGCCTGGCGGGCTCCATCATCCCGGCGCGGCGGGTGGCGCGCCTCCCGATAGCCGAGACCATCGGGGGCGGGATGTAGCTCGCCGGGTCGGCAGGCCTGCCGTATCTACCTCAGCGCCCTCGTCGAGTTGAGCACGGCGAGCAGGGCGACGCCGACGTCGGCCAGCACCGCCTCCCACATCGCGGCCAGGCCGAAAGCGCCAAGCCCCATGACGGCCAGCTTGATGCCCAGGGCGAACACGATGTTCTGCGTGACGATCGCCCTGGTCCTCCTGGCGCGGAAAATCGCCTCCGCGACGCGTGACGGCTCGCCGCTCATCAGCACCACGTCGGCGCTCTCTATCGCGGCGTCGGAGCCGGCTCCCATCGCGATGCCGGCGTCGGCGCGGGCTATCACCGGCGCGTCGTTGATGCCGTCCCCGACGAAGATGACCGAGCCCCGGCCGCGTTCCTGGCCAAGGATGGCCTCGAGCCGCTCCAGCTTGCCTTCCGGCAGGAGTCCGTGGTGCACCTCGGTGATGCCCGCCTCGAGGGCGACCCGGTCGGCGGAAGCGCCAGAATCGCCGGTCAGCATCGCGATGCGGCGGATGCCCAGGCCGCGCAGGCTCGAGAGGGCGGCCTTGCCGTCGGCCTTGAGCCCGTCACCGACCCCTATGCGCCCGGCATACCTGCCAGCTATCGCGACGTGGATCTCGGTGCCCGAGGCAGGCCTGCACTCGTGCTCTATGCCCTTTAGGTGGAGGAGCCGGTCGCCGCCGGCGAGGACCTCGCGCCCGCCGACCATGGCTACCGTACCGTGCCCCGGGATCTCGCTGAAGCCCGAGTCGTCGCAGGCCGGGACTGGCCTGCCTCCGCTCGCCCATGCCTCCCGTATGGCGACCGCCAGAGGGTGGTTCGAGTGGGTCCCGGCCGCCGCCGCGCCGCCCAGAAGGGCTTCCTCGTCGAAGCCGTCGGCAGGCTCGAGCTCGCGCACGCTGAAGCTGCCGTCCGTCAGCGTGCCGGTCTTGTCGAAGACCACCGTTTTCGCGTCGGCCAGCGCGTCGAGAATCGACGCGCCTTTGATCAGGATGCCGCGCCTGGCAGCGCCGCCAAGGCCGCCGAAATAACCCAGCGGGACGCTTATGACCAAGGCGCATGGACAGGAGATGACGAGCATGATCAAGGCGCGATACGCCCAGTCGGCGAAACGCTGCCCCGGTACCAGCAGCGGCGGGAGGATGGCGACGAGAAGGGCCGCGATGACGACCGAAGGGGTGTACCACCGGGCGAAGCGGGTGATGAACAGCTCCGTCCTCGCCTTGGATTTGGACGCGTTTTCGACCAGTTCGACGATGCGGGCCGCCGAAGACTCTGACGCCGGCCGTTCAGCGCGTATCGTCAGCGCCGCGTCGAGCGCTATGAAACCCGACAGCGCTTCGGTGCCGGCCGCGGCGGGCCGGGGCGCGCTCTCGCCGGTCATCGACGATGTGTCGAACGAACCGTCGCCGTCGACGACCGTGCCGTCCACCGGCACCCGCTCGCCTGGTCGCACCAGCACGAGGTCGCCGGGCGCCAGGTCTTCCGGCCGGCAGTCGACCCATTCTTCGCCACGGCGGACGCGCGCCGTGTCGGGCCGAAGCGCCAGCAGCGAGCGTATGGACCTGCGGCTCTTGTTCGCTGCAGCTTCCTGCAGCATCTCGCCGATTTTATAGAAGACCATGACTCCTATGGCTTCCTCCATCGCGCCAATCGCAAAGGCGCCCAGCGAGGCTACCGCCATCAGGAACAGCTCGTCGAATACGTGGCCGCGCGCGATGTTCCTTGCCGCCGACAGGAGCACGTCGCGCCCGGCCAGCAGGTAGGCCAGCGCGAAGACGAGCGTAGCGGATTTCGGCAGCCAGGCGGCGGCACCGGGCCGCGCTCCGGCCGCCTGCACGAAGAACCCGCCAACGGCCAGAGCCGCAGCCGCCGCCAGCAATGCCAGCTCGCGCCTGGCCGAGGCGGAAAGTTTCGAGGCCATCTAGAAGTCCTTCCTCTCCGCCAGGTGCGTGGAGGCGAGTCCGACTATCCCGCTGACATGTTCGTCGTCGAGCGTGTAGAACATGGCCTTGCCTTCCCGCCTCGCCCGCACGAGCCTGGCGACGCGCAGGGTGGACAGCTGGTGGCTGACTGCCGATTGGCTCATGTCCAGTGCCGTCGCCAGGTCGCAGACGCAGAGCTCGGCCACGCCGAGTGCCGTCAGAATCCTCAGCCTCGAAGGATCGCCGAGTACCTTGAACAGCTCCGCGAGTCCAAGCAGCCTGGCTACTGGTGTCTCTGCCGCCCTGGCTGCAGCCACCGGCTCGTCGTGCACGATGGTGCAGAGGCATCGGTCGTCATCGCCATGCATGGGTGCTGCCTCCGTTATCATATGAGTGAATATATGAGCATACGAACATATGTAAGATATACAAGCTGCTCGTCGATAAATCAAGGGGTCGGCGGTTCAGTTTTCCAGGATGGTTATCTCGACCCGCCGGTTGCGCGCCATGCCCGCTTCCGTGCCGTTGTCGGCAACGGGCTTTTCGGCTCCGAAGCCTATCACGGTAATGGCCTCCGCCGGCCTCGCGCCGAGCCGTATCAGCTCCTCCGCCACGGCGCGCGCGCGGTCAACCGACAGTTGCTGCCTTGCGGCGGCCGTGCCGGCCAGCGCCGTATGCCCCGAGACCTGGATGTCCCGGCCCTGTACCCCGGCGAGTATCGCGGCGATCTTCCCGATCTTGGCCAGCTCCGAGGGGAGCAGCCGCGCCGAGTCGGCGGTGAACTGGATGTTCTCGATGCTTATCGTCACGCCGCGCTCGTCGCTCGTCACGCTGACGTCCTTGAGGCCGGAGACGGCGGCCCGCATCTCGCTTTCGAGCCCGGCGCGGTCCATCAGCAGCGCCTCGATGATTTCCGAGCCGGCCTGGCCTCGGTACTCGACCGTGCGGCCGTCCGACAGTTCGAAAACGAACTTGAATCGTTCCTCGTAGCCGGCAAGTCCTCCCCGCTCCTGGTCCCAATACAGGAGCTGGTCGGAGTAGCCGGCGATCTGCGTCGGGTACGCGATGGTCCAGGCCCGTGGCCTCGGCGGCTGGATGAATACGGTATAGGCGGCGCGTACGAGCCTGACGGGTTTTCCGGAGAGGGTTCCCGGGCCTTCGTAGCTGTAGCGGACGTCTATCGGGATGACGTACGGGTCGGCGATGCCGAAATCGTCCCGGAAATCCTGCCTCTCCTCGCCGGGCGCGTTCCAGGTGTCGCCCGGCTTGAGATCCCTGTCAGGAAAGGTCGGCACGCTGCGGACGGTCGGCATGAAGTAGTTCGGTGCTATCTCGAAGCGTCCGTCGGGCAGTTGCCAGTACTCGGAGCGGTAGATCTTGTCGGTGACGAAGGAGACTCCGCCCGCGTACTGGACGCTGGTGGAGAAGTCGCCGCGGAGCAGGGAGGCTCCGTCGGCCCTGGTATCCGCGACCTCGAAGGCTATCCTGTTGACGATGCGCGCGGAGTGGGACCATTGGCGGTTTATGTAGACGTCCTCGTCGACGGTCGAGGCGACGCGGAACTTGTCGCCCTTGGCGTACGCGAACTTGAATTCGTCGGCGAAGGCAGGCCTCGCGACAGAGAGCGCAAGGAGCGTGGTGGCCAGGATGACTCGTGTACGGCGCGACGTCGTACCGCGGCTAGTCCCTGGTGTCACGAAGCTTGTTGATGGACTCATTCGCGCCTGCCTTTCCGGTCCTTCGCGTCGATCGGTCGATGGATACCCTTTCCAGTATCGGTCAGGAATCGGCCTTTCCCGAGTCTTGACGACCCGGTCGAGGCTCCTCGTCAGTCGGGATGTCCGAGGCAGGAGGCCGCGGTGTTTATCTCCAGGAAGTTGGTCGTCTCGCTCTGGCCGGGCGAACCGCCGATGATGGCGACCAGGTCCTCGGTCTCTATTGCGCCGCGCGCCACGAGCCGTTCGAGCGAGTGCGACACGAGCTGGTCTGTCGTGTGAGCCGCGTCAGACTGCTCGGAGAATACGCCGAAGGTCAGGCTCAACGAGCGGACCGTCGACATCTGCGGGCTGAACGCGTATATCGGCACGTGGCTCCGATAGCTCGAGATGAGGCGCGCAATACGACCTGATTCGGTGTCCGCGATGATGGCCTTGATGGGCAGCCTGAGGGCGGAGAGGGCGACGCTGCGGGCAAGGTAATCGCGCACCCGGTTCGGCGTGGCCTCGCTTATCATGGACTCGCCCCTGGGCTTCTGGCTCTCCGCCTGCATCGCGATGCGCGCCATCGTCCGTACGGACTCGAGGGGGTACTTCCCGAACGCCGTCTCGCCGGACAGCATCAGCGCGTCGGTTCCGTCGAACACGGCATTGGCGACGTCCGATACCTCGGCGCGCGTCGGACGCGGATTCTCGATCATCGTATGGAGCATCTGCGTCGCCGTTATCACCGGCTTGCCCTTGCGGACGCAGGCCTCGATGATGGTCTTCTGTATGCCTGGCAGTCGTTCGAAGGGAATCTCCACGCCGAGGTCGCCGCGCGCCACCATCGCGCCGTCGGCGAAATCGAGGATCTCGGGCAGGTTGGTAACGCCCTGGATGTTTTCGATCTTCGCGATGATCCGCGCCTTGCTCCCGTAACCGTCCAGGATCCGCCGCACCTCGAGCACGTCTTCCTTGTTGCGCACGAAGGAGTGTGCAACGAAATCGATTCCGTTGTCGGCTACGAACTTGAGGTATGCCCTGTCCTTCTCGGAAAGCGCCGGGATCCTGAGCGGCACGCCGGGTACGTTGACGCTTTTTCGATCCTTGAGCGTCCCGTCGTTCAGCACCTCGCAGAGCAGCATGCCGTTGGCCACGTGCTTGACCACCAGCTCTATCGTGCCGTCGTCCATCAGTATCCTCGAACCGAGCGGAACCTCGTCCACGAACCCCTCGTACGACACCGAGAAACCCTTGCGGACTTCGTCGACCTTCGGGATCGTCACGGTTTCGCCCGTCTTGAGCACGAGCGGCTCTTCCAGGCCGCGTACCCTGACCTCGGGCCCCTTGGTGTCGACCAGTATGCCTATCGTTTCCGATACGGCCCGGATGTTGGCTACGACCCTGGCCGACGCTTCCGGCGTCTGGTGGGCGGTGTTCAGCCTGACGACGTTCATGCCCGCCTCGTACAGCGAGCGAAGGAACGCGGGGTCGCAGTTGGTATCCGATATGGTCGCGACTATCTTCGTGAGTTTCTGGGAGTTCATGAGGATAGTATGGCGAAGCGCGGCCTGAAATGGAATACTCAGCCCACGGTCTCGTTCGATGCTGGGTATTCGTCATCGCACTCAGGCTCCAGGAATCCTTGACCTGTCGATTCATTCATTTCGAGGTCGTGAGTGGAACGCCTGGTAGCCTGAGCGTCATTGCCGGTTCCATAAAGATCCATATCCTGTATGCGGAGATTATGGGTTGACATGGCAAGTTCCTAATGGAAACCTCCCGTCGTTATCGACTTTAGCCTTGACGGCTGTATATGATAGCCATATACTTCATGTATGGATCCTGTGCCTTTTTTGGACGTCATCGGGTTTGAATGGGACGAGTATAACACCCATAAAAATAGAAACAAGCACGCGGTTGAGCCCGGCGAGTGCGAGGAGTTGTTTTTCAACATGCCTCTCGTCGTATCACCTGACACAAACCATTCATCGCTTGAACCCCGATACCATGCCCTCGGTTCGAGCGATACAGGTCGACTACTTCTGATCGTGTTCACGGTGCGCAATAAACGTATACGGGTCATTTTAGCCCGGGATCAAAGCAGAAAGGAGCGGCATGTCTATGAAAGCCACCAAGAAACCAGTACCTGATTTTGCCTCGGAAGCGAAAGAAGCCTTGTTTTGGCAGGATCATGATTCAACCGAATATATTGATTGGACTACAGCCTCGCGCGGTGTTTTCCCCGAGCTCAAGCCAAGCCTGAAGAGCATTTCCATCCGACTCCCTCAGCCCATGATTGACCGTCTGCGAGCGATGGCCAACGAACGGGATGTACCCTACCAGTCACTCATCAAGATGATCCTGGCTGAACGGCTCGCGCAAGGCTGATCATCCTGCATCATTCCTACCCGCTGCTCCGCGAGTATTCGTACTGGAAGACTGTGACGAGCGCCATCGTGTACGCCGACGCAGCCGAGACGCTCATGGTAGATGGGTTGTCGCTATCAGATGCATTCTTCGAATAGACCATGTCGAATTATCTGCTTCCCGTCGATCCCCTTTGCGCCTTCCGCCATTTCCCGCTATCCTGTGCTGCATGAACGCACTCATGGTCTATGCCCATCCCAACCCCGCCTCGTTCAACGCAGCCATGCGCGACGCAGCCGTGGACGAGCTGGGCCGGGCAGGCCATTTGATAGAGCTGTCCGACCTCTACGCCATGGATTTCGATCCTGCCCTGCGCGGCCCGGAATTGCTGGGCGACCTTGGCGCCATCCAGGGCGAGCTCGACAAGGTCAGACGGGCGGACCTCCTTTTGTTCCAGTTTCCGGACTGGTGGTACGGGATGCCCGCCATCATGAAAGGCTGGGTGGACCGGGTCTTCGCCTTCGGCTTCGCCTATGACGACGAGCACTTCCTCGAGCGAGGCCTTCTGTCGGGCAAGAAGGCGATGCTCAGCATGACGGTGGGCGCGCGCGAGGAATACTACAGGCAGGCTCCGCAACGCGGCCTGTCGCGGGTGCTGGAGCCGCTTCACTATGGAATATTCAATTATTGCGGGATGGAGGTGCTGCCTCCGTTCTTCGTCTACGGTCCCGGACTCATGGATGCCGGGGAGCGTGCGGCCGCGCTGGAGGCGTACCGCGAACGCCTGCGGAACGTGCCAAGGATGGAAGCGCTGCGGTTTTCCTGAAACATCGACCGCCTCGTTCAGCCCTGCCTCGGGCGGCCGTGCCATCGGTCTATTGTCGAAATTGCATCGCTCTTGACGGTCCCGGGGGAACAGTTCTATAGTTTCTCCAGATTCTCCAAGGAGGCAACAATGATTCGCAGGAATTCAATAGTAGCCATCGCGGTGCTCGCGATGCTCCCGTCGATGGTTTTCGCGCAGACGTACACGATGAAGCTGGCTCATCTCAATGCCCAGACCCCGTTCGAGGTGGCGTCAGGCGCCATGGCTGCTGTTTTCAAGAGCGAAGTCGAGGCAAACTCCAACGGCCGCATCAAGGTCGAACTGTTTCCCAACGGCGTCCTGGGCAACGAGGCCAACACCCTCATCCAGGTGAAGACCGGCGTCGTCGAATCGTACATTTCATCGTCGGGCGGCATGGCCTCGTTCTATCCGCTCATCGACGTTACCAACCTGCCGTTCGCTTTCTCGAGCTACAACGTCGGCTACAAGGTCTATGACGGCCAGTTCGGCAAGGAATTCGCCGCCGACATCGAAGCCAAGGCCGGCTTCAAGGTACTCGGCTTCGGCGAGTCCGGCGGCTTTTTCGCCATCACCAACTCCAAGAAGGCCATCAAGTCACCGGCTGACCTGAAGGGCATCAAACTCCGCGCGATGTCGCCCATCCACCAGGCCATCGCCAAGTCGCTCGGAGCCTCCGCGATCACCATCGCCTGGGCCGAAGTCTACACCTCGCTGCAGACCGGCGTCGTCGACGGACAGATGAACCCCATCTCCATCATCACGATGGCCAAGTTCCAGGAAGTCCAGAAGTACATCACGCTGACCAACCACCTCTACGCCCCCTACGTCTGGGTGGTCAATCCCAAGTTCTACAATTCGCTTCCCGCCGACCTCCAGGCGGTCGTCTCCGACGCCGCCCGCACGGCCATCGTCGCCGGGCGCGGCCTGTCCCGCATCATCGACGCCACCGAGAAGGGCCTTCCCACCCTCGCCGCGACGATGCAGGTCTATGTCCCCACCGCCGCCGAGATGAAGCAGTTCCGCGACCTCTCAGTACCCGCAGCCCGTGATTTCATCATTGAAAAGAACAAGGCCGACGGCGAAGCGTGGATCAACAAGTTCTTCGCCGCCATCACCCAGGCCGAGAAAGAGCTCGCCGCGGCCAAGTAATCGCCTAGTCGCAACAGTGCTGGATTCGAGGACGGCGTCCGCCTGTCGGAGGCCGTCCTTGCTTCGTTCTGGCGATGACGGCCCCGGCCGTTGTCGCCGGTGAAAGGAATTGCGATGAGTGAAGCGAAAAGCGCTACGGTGTCCGCGCTCGAAAAGGCATCTTCCATCGTCGACGGGATTGGGAGCGTCCTGTGCGCCGGCCTGTTCGGTGCCATGACCGTCGTGGTCATCATTGGCGTATTCTTCCGCTATGTGATCAACGCCCCCCTGAGCTGGCCCGAGGAAATCAGCCGCTACCTGATGATATGGGGCGCCTCGGTGGGCATCAGCCTGGGCGTTCGGGCGGAAGAGCATGTCGGCCTGACCGTCGTCCTGGACTCGATCAAGTCGAGACAGGTCAGGATGGTATTCCATACGGTGATATTCCTTTTGGTGCTGGGATTCGTGGGCGTCATGCTCTATTATTCGCTGGCAATGACAAGGGACGGCAAGTTCATGCAGATGCAGTCCCTGGACATGACGATGCTGATAGCGTTTGCGGCGGTACCCGTGGCGATGCTTCTGACCGCCATCCAGCTCGTCCTCATGTACATGCTTAAAGTAGCCCGCGGCGACGACAAGCCCCGCGCCATGACAATCATCGACATCTGACAGAGGAGGGTTCCGTGTTCGTATCCGTTGCCATTATATTCTTCGCCCTCCTCGTGCTCGGCGTTCCGATAGGATTTACGCTGGGCCTCGCCGGGCTTTCCGGGCTGTACCTCATGGGCTCGGGCGTCAGCCTCTTTTCCATGGCGCCGCTGCAGTATTTCTCCGGCCTCAACATGTTCACGCTGATGGCCATGCCGTTCTTCATCCTGGCCGGCGAATTGATGAACAAGGGCGGCATCACCGTAAGGCTCGTCCACTTCGCCAAGATACTGGCGGGGAACGTCCGGGGCGGCCTGGCTCACGCCAACATAATAGCAAGCATATTCTTCGCCGGAATGACCGGCGCCGCCGTCTCCGATACGGCCGCCATCGGCACGATGCTGATACCGGCCATGGTCGACGACGGCTATGACGCCGACTTCTCCGCCGCGGTCACCGCCGCCTCGTCGATCATCGGGCCGACCATTCCGCCGTCGAACATGATGGTCATCTATGGTTCGCTTATGAACGTATCGATAGCCGGGCTGTTCGCCGCGGGATTCCTGCCTGGCCTGGTGCTGGCCGGACTGCTGATGCTGATAACCACCGCCATCTCGATCAAGCGGGGTTACCCCAAAGGCCTCAAGACCACTTTCAAGGAAAAGCTTGTCGGGTTCAGGAACGCGATCATTCCGCTCCTGATGCCAGTGATCATCCTGGGCGGCATACTGTCCGGTATCTTTACGCCGACCGAGGCCGCGGCCATCGCGGTGCTGTACGCCCTGGTCATCGGCTTCTTCGTACTCAAGACGCTGAGCGTCAAGGACCTGGCGCCGATGCTCGTCAAGACCGCCAGGATCACCGGCGTCGTGTTCCTGATCATAGGCGCGGCGGGCATCCTGAGCTGGGTGCTGGCGATCAACCAGGTGCCCCAGGCCATCGCGGCCTTCCTGCTGGCTACGACGGGCAACCCCAAGCTGATCCTCCTCCTGATCATCCTCCTGATGCTCGTCGTCGGCATGTTCATGGACATCGCCGCCGCGCTTATAATCCTGGGCCCGATACTCCACCCGATTGCCGTCGGCATAGGCATGGACCCGATACACTTCGGCATCGTGATGGTGCTTTCCCTGAACATCGCCCTGATGACGCCGCCGGTCGGCGCCTGCCTCTTTGTCGCCTGCTCGATATCCAAGATAACCCTGGCCCAGTTGTCCAAGGCGATCTGGCCATACATCATCATGGAAGTCGCCGCCCTGTTCCTCGTCGCCTATATCCCGGAGATTTCCCTGTTCCTGCCGAGGCTTCTCGGGTTCTGAGCCCGCATGCTCCAGGATTTGGAGGAAGGGGGGCCGCGACGCGCGGCCCTCCATTTTTCAGAATTCGATCTGCGCGGCAAGCTTGGCCCGACCTGTTGTCAGTTGAATTAATATATAACATATATAAATAATATATTGAAAATATTAAAGTATATTTCATCAATAAAGAAAAAGCTTGACGCCGCATCAGTGCTAACCTAAACTCAGCTTGCTGATCTCCTTGAAATTTCCTCTGGATCGCATTATTGGATCGTTTGGTTGTTATCGATATACAAATCTTGGCTGCTTGTGCCGAGGAGGTTCCCGGAGACCGAGAGACCATCCATCTCAGATGCTCGTATGAATACCATGGAAATGCGCGCGTAGCGTGCAGCAAAGCTTCTACACCCTTTTTTGTTTTCGGGAGGCATGTGTATGAGGAATCGGTATTTTCTAGTCGTATCGGCGCTGTTGCTGATAGGCTTGCTGTTCGTTGGCTGCGGAGCTCCGGACGCCAAGGTGATCAAGATCGCCACCCAGAGTCCTCTTTCCGGCGGCATGTCAGCCGTTGGAACGGACATCAAGAACAGCGTGCAACTGGCCCTCGAGCAGCTGTCCGGACCTCTCGTCGCCATGGGCTTCAAGGTCGAACTCGCCGCATTCGATGACCAGGGCAACCCTGACACCGGCGTCGCGAATGCCAAGAGCATCGTCTCCGATCCGGCCATCCTCGTGATCGTCGGCCACTACAACTCCGGCGTGCAGATTCCGTCATCGGAAGAATACCACGCCGCCGGCCTGGCCAACGTATCGCCCGCCAATACAAACCCCAAGGTCACCGAGCGCGGTTACCTCGAAGTCAGCCGCATCTGCGGTCGTGACGACGTGCAGGGCGCAGTCGGCGCCCAGTTCGCCATGAGCAAGGGCATCAAGAGCGCCTACGTGCTGCACGACAAGACAGCGTACGGCCAGGGCATCGCCGAGTACTTCAAACGCGAATCGGAGAAGCTCGGCATCAAGGTGCTGGGATTCGCCGGTACCGAAGAAAAGGCCAACTTCGATTCGATACTGTCCCCGATACTCGCGTCCAAGCCGGAAGCTATATACTTCGGCGGCATGTTCGACCAGGCAGCCGTCCTGTTCAAGCAGGCCCGCCAGAAGGGCTACATGGGAATGTTCCTGTCGGACGACGGATTCGATTCGTCGGACGCCGCCAAGATCGGCGGAGCGGCCCTCCTCGAAGGCGCTGGAACGTATTTCTCGACGGTAGCCGGACCGGCTGCCGCATATCCAGGCACCGCCAAGTTCCAGGCCGACTTCAAGGCCAAGTTCGGTGGCGAGCCCCAGCCCTTCGCCGCCCAGTCCTATGACAGCGCCGCGATCGCCCTCAAGGCCATCGAGAACGCCGCCATCGCCGCGGGCAAGAAGGTTCCCGCTCGCGCCGACGTAGCCAAGGCTGTCCGCGCCCTCAAGGATTTCCCGGGCATAACCGGAACCTTTACCTTCAATGCCAAGGGCGACCTGGCCAAGGCAAAATACTTCATCATCCAGGTGACGTCCCCCGATGCGGCCCAGTGGTCGCAGAACAAGATTGACAAGATCCTGGACATAGCCCCGCCGCAGTAATCCAACGGATTATTCTACACTTCCTCGCCCCCGGACAACGGGGGCGAGGTTCATCATGGAGGTACTATGCGGCGATTGATAAAATCGGCTGGCTTGCGCGAGATCCTTCTTCCGCTAGGCAGGATGGCCGTGTTCGTCCTGGGCGCGGGTGCGCTGATGTCAGTGGTCATGGTTGTTCTGGCTTTGCTGTGCCGGGGTTCCGGCGCAGACAAGCTTCTGCTATCGACCCAGAACGTCAATATCGTGTTCTACACGATGGCCAACCTTCCCCAGGTTCTGATCGACGGTGTTACGATCGGTTTCGTATACGCGGCCATCGCCCTGGGTTACACCATGGTGTACGGCGTTCTAGAATTCATCAATTTCGCCCACAGCGAAATATTCGCCATCGGCGCCTTCGCCGGCGTCGAATTCCTCATCATCATGGACAAGATAGGCGTGCTCGCCACGTCCGGGACCTATGGGCCATATCTCTACCTGACGCTAGCGCTGGCAATCGGCATGCTGGCAGCCGGCGGCATAGCGGTACTGATAGAGCGTACCGCCTACCGTCCGTTGCGTGGCGCCCCGAGGCTCGTCCCCCTGATCTCGGCCATCGGCGTGTCTTTCGCGCTGCAGGATATCATCCGGCTCGTCGAGAGCCTGACCACGGGGCAATTCTACCGCGTCATCCCCACGTTCGGCAATTTTGACGACAAGATACTCCTGTTCACCATCCAGACGGCCTCGGCGCCGATCAAGGTCGACATCCAGGTAAAGTCAGTCATCGTCATAGCCGCTGCCGTGATGATGCTCGTCGGGCTCAATTACATCGTCAACGCCACCAGGATAGGCAAGGCCATCCGCTCGGTGGCCCAGGACCGCGATACCGCGGCTATCATGGGCATCGGCGTCAACGGGGTGATCGCCTTCACCTTCCTCATTGGAGGCGCGCTTGGCGGAGCGGCCGGCGTGCTGTACGCCCTCAAGTTCACGCGCATCGACCCGTTTGTCGGTTTCATGCCCGGCATGAAGGCCTTTACCGCAGCGGTAGTGGGCGGCATAGGAAACCTGACAGGCGCCCTCCTCGGCGGCATTATCCTCGGCATGCTCGAGAGCTTCGCCGGAGCGTACCTGGGAACATTCACCATGGGAAATTTCGGATCGGAATACAAGGATATCATAGCGTTCCTGATCCTTATCATCGTGATCGTTTTCCGTCCGTCAGGACTGCTCGGCGAGCAGATCTCGCAGAAAGCCTAGGAGGTCGCGATGAAAATCAAGATACGTGAAACCCTCCGGACTGTGGCGGAGTACCTGAACCGCGGAAAGGCCCCCTACTTCCTGTCGATCGGCCTGACCATACTCGGTTTCGTGCTCGTCTACCTGAGCCCGCGTTCCATACCCGCCTTCCTCGTGTTCGCGGCGGCGGCCGGATTGCCTTATTTCCTGTCGATAAAGAAGTCGATCAAGCTCGCCCTCGCGGTGCTGGTGGCCATCGTCCTGGTGCCGGTACTCGGGGCGCGCAACATATTCTACCTGGAGGTGATATTCCAGATAGCTGTCTTCTCTGCGCTGGCGCTCGGGCTGAACATAGTAGTCGGGTTCTCCGGCCTGCTCAACTTCGGGTACATGGCGTTCTACGCGGTAGGCGCCTACCTGTGGGCCTTCTTCGGCTCCCAGCAGCCCTTCCTGCTCCACGCCATCCCCGGTACCGCGCCGATCGGCACCCAGTTTTTCATGGCGGCAGACTGGTTCTATCTTTTCATTTTCCTCGGCGTCATCGTAGCGGCGATCGTCGGGCTGATACTCGGTCTTCCCGTGCTCAGGGTCCGGGGCGACTACCTGGCAATAATCACGCTGGGCTTCGGCGAGATTGTCCGCCAGCTCGCCAACAACCTTGACAAGCCCCTCAACCTGACCAACGGGCCGCAGGGCATCACGCCGATCCAGCGGCCGACTTTGCCTGACGGGGTGATACGGTTCTTCAACGGCATTTTCGAACCGCTGGTCGGCCGTCCGGTTACCGTCAACCAGTTCTACAACATCCTCTTCTATCTGATAGCGCTGGTCGTGGTGATTGTCGCTATCGTGATAACCTACCGGCTCGATGACTCGAAAGTCGGGCGCGCGTGGACGGCCATCCGCGAGGACGAGCTGGCCGCGACGGCCATGGGCATTCCCGCCAACAAGCTCAAGCTCGGCGCTTTTGCCGTAGGCGCTTCCTTCGCGGGCGCGATGGGCGTGCTCTTCGCGGCCAGCCGCACCTTCGTCAGCCCGGAGTCGTTCACTTTCCTGCAGTCGGTCGGGGTGCTGACCATGGTCATCCTGGGCGGCATCGGCAGCATACCAGGCGTCATCATCGGCGCGTCGGTAGTCATAATCCTCAACCTGCAGGTGCTCCAGAGTTTCTCGCTGTTCCTGTCGAGGTTGCGGCAGAGCGACGCCTACATCCCGATCATCAACTTCTACTGGCGTGACCTGTCCAACCAGCTCGATCCGTCGAAGTACCAGCGCCTCGTTTTCGGGATCATCCTCATCCTTATGATGATATACCGCCCGGCGGGCATTCTTCCCGCGGCCAGGCGAAAGCGCGAACTCCGTGTGGCAAAGCTCGAGGCGGACTCCGCAAGCGTCGACAACGGGAATGGCGGAAACGGGCTACCGGACGTCGACAAGCCGGCGGCGTCCCCAAAGGAGGACAACCATGCCTGATCCAGTCGACATACTGGCGACGACAAACGTCGTCAAGCGCTTCGGCGGCCTGACGGCGGTCAACAAGATGAGCTTTACCATCAGGCAGGGCTGCATCTACAGCATCATAGGCCCGAACGGGGCAGGCAAGACGACATTCTTCAACACCATTTCCGGGCTGTACAAGCCGGAGGAGGGCTCGATACTCTTCGACGGTCACCGCATCGAGGGCCAGCCGCCGGAGAAGATCACCGCCCTGCACATGGCCAGGACTTTCCAGAACATACGGCTGTTTGGTGGCATGACCGTCGTGGAAAACATTTTGGTCGGCGCGTATACGCGCTTGAAGCAGAGTTCGATCCAGGCGGTTTTTCGCACCCGCGCTTTCCTCGATGAAGAAAAGAAGGCGGAATCCAGGGCCGAGGAGCTGATGGAATACGTGGGGCTCTATGGCGTCGGCAACGAGCTTGCCGCGAGCCTCCCGTACGGCGCCCAGCGCCGCGTCGAGATCGCCAGGGCCCTTGCCTCGGAACCCAAGCTCCTCCTGCTGGACGAGCCGACGGCCGGCATGAACCCGTCGGAGAGCGCCGACGCGCTGCAACTCTTCAGGCGGCTGCGCGACGACCTTGGCATCACGATATTGCTCATCGAGCACGATATGAAGGTCGTGATGAACGTATCCGAGAGGATCACGGTCATGGACTACGGCGAGAAGATCGCCGAGGGAACGCCCAAGGAAATCGCCGCAAATCCGCGCGTCATTGAAGCTTACCTGGGGCGTGGCGCCGCCGCTGCCATGACGGCCTGAAGGAGTATGCGATGAGCCTCTTGGAACTGGAAGACATACACAGCTATTACGGCAACATCCATGCGCTCAAGGGCGTCTCCCTGAAGGTCGAGGAGGGCGAGATAGTCAGCCTCATCGGCGCAAACGGCGCCGGCAAGACGACGACGCTGCGATCGATATCGGGCCTCCTGCATCCGCGCAAGGGAAAGGTGATATTCCGTGGAAAGGACGTCACCAAGCTGGCTCCGAACCTCATCCACAAGGAAGGCCTTGGCTTGGTGCCGGAAGGCCGCGGTATTTTCCCGCGACTGACGGTGCTGGAGAACCTGGAGATGGGCGCCTTCCTGGTCAAGGACAAGGCCGAGATAGCCCGGGGCATAGAGCAGGCGTTCACGCTTTTTCCGCGGCTCAGGGAGAGGGCGGAGCAGAAGGGCGGCACGCTTTCGGGCGGGGAGCAGCAGATGCTCGCTACCGCCCGCGGCCTGATGTCCACCCCGTCCATCCTGCTGATGGATGAACCGTCGATGGGCCTGGCCCCCGTTCTCGTCGACCAGATATTCGACGTGATCAAGGAACTCAACGCCAAGGGCACGACGATACTTCTAGTCGAGCAGAACGCGTTGATGGCGCTGTCGATAGCGCACCGCGCCTACGTCCTGCAGACAGGTACCATAGTGCTGTCGGGCGCGGCGTCCAACGTAGCCAAGGACGAGAACGTCCGCAAGGCATACCTGGGCATCTAGAACTGGCATACTGGACATGCGTCAGGCCGCCGGCACTCACCGGCGGCCTGTTTTCTAAGATTTACGCTTTGTGAAGCCCATGATGAGCCCGAGCGCGACCGACCACAAGGCGGCCAGGCCTATCTGGTATTCCAGCGGCAACGCGAAGGTCACCGTATGCGCTGGCAGCCAGAACCACGCGAGCGTGGCCAGGCTCTTTTCCAGGCCGCCATAGCCCTTTGTCCCGGCGATGATGTTGTCGCTGGTCCGGTGCAGCACCATGAGCAACGGACCGAACATCGAGTTGGTCAGGATGGACAGCGACAGCGCGCGGAGTATCGTTATCTCCTCGCAGACGCGCGGCAGGAATTCCCTGTCGACCAGGGCAGCCAGGAATCCCTTGAAGCCGGTGAACGAATACTTGACCAGTATGCCGAGGGCTCCCCAGACGAGGGCCTTGGCCAGCCATACGATGGCCCTGCCCGATGGACGATGCTTCGCCGCCACGATGCCGAGAGCCTCGCCGACGCTGCCGAGCAGGGCGAACTGGATGAAAGCCGACAACAGCACGTTGTCCGAGACCCATGAAACATACCAAGCCATAATTTCTCCTTCGAGCGGCCGAGTATATACGACGCGATGCCTGTTCAGCGAGGCTTGAATAGCAGAAGGATGGAGGCTCCTGGGCCTGGCTCGCGTATCATGCGGCCGCCTACCTGGTCGACCAGGCTTCTTACTATGTCCATCCCGACGCCGGGCCTCCTGTCGGTCGCGGGAGAGGCCGGGAATCCGGGACCGTCGTCGGCTATCCGGATAAAGGCTTCGCCGCCCAGCATTCCCGTTTCCACGGTCAGCGTACCTTCCTTGCGGGAAGAGAAGGCGTACTTGATCGAGTTGGTGACAAGCTCCGAGACTATGAGGCCGCAGGGTATGGCGACGCCGAGGTCGAGCCTAAGGCTCTCCAGTCTATATTGCATCGTTATCCTGAGGTTGGCGGCGGCTATCATCTGGTCGGCCACACGCGGAAGGTAGTCGGCCATGTCGATGCCCGAGAAATCGCCAGTCCTGTAAATCTCCTCGTGGACCTGTGCCATGGCGAAAATGCTGTCCTGGCTTTCCTGCA
Source organism: Spirochaetae bacterium HGW-Spirochaetae-7 (assembly GCA_002839245.1). Taxonomy (GTDB): domain Bacteria; phylum Spirochaetota; class Spirochaetia; order Treponematales; family UBA12059; genus SZUA-370. The sequence continues at coordinate 40,666 of PGXR01000001.1, forward strand.
GGATGCTTCTGGCCTCTTTGCTGGACGTCGAAGAAGACTTGAGGTAGAGGAGGCTGAGGACTATCTGCAGGTTGTTCTTGACCCGGTGGTGTACCTCCTTGAGCAGCGCCTCGAGTTCCAGCTTGCGCCGTTCGAGCAAGGCTGTCCGCTCGGCCACCTCGTCCTCGAGGTGGCCGTAGAGGTCAGCGTTGCGCAGCACGAGCGCCAGGATCGATGAAAGCCGTTTCAGGGTATCCATGGCCTTCTGCAGGGTTTCGTCATCCAACAGGTCCAGAAGGAAGATGCCGCCCACGCGCTTGGTCCCGTAGGCAAGTGGAAGTATCAGGGCCGAGGCCGCGCCGAGGCCGCCGAGCAGCCCGGCGTCCGGGCCCTGGTCGGTCGCGGCAAGCAAGGCTGCTCCCGTGACGATACACGACCGCTCGATCAGGGCATGGAAAGCCGGGCTTTCCGCCAGGTCCTTTCGCCGTTCGGGATAGACCGACCGTATCAAGTGCCTGGAGCCCCCCGCCGTTTCGACATGCGAGACGACGACGACAGTCCTGGCGCCGACCAGGCTGCGGAGTTCCTCGGCGATGAAGTCGCAGGCTTGCCGGGGGTTGTCCGAAAGCTCCAGGAGCCGTTGTACGAGGTCGGAAAGGAGCATCCCGAAGGCCTGGCCGTCGCGATTCCCGTCCGGGTTGCTAGTTGCCATCGAGGGCCTCGAGCAAGGCGGCGCGGAGGGCGGCCTCGAGCCCCGTTGTACCTACCTTTTCGATGCGCAGCTCGAGGCCGATATAGTCGGAAGCGGCCTCGAAAACCTCCGCACCGGGCCGTGGAGCGCCGGTATCCAGGTACACGAGTTCCCGCATGTTTTCGCGCATGAACTCCCGCGCGAGTTCCCTATCCTCGAGGCCGAGCGACTGCTTGAATACTGTTTCCCACCGCGCCATCCATTCGGGCATGAAGAAAAATGACCCGGCTTTACGGAGTTCGCGGTAGCGGGCGGCTCCGAGGCATATCTCGCAGCAGTTCACCCCGCGGGCGCGCCCGCAGGCCGGCTTCTGTCCGAATTCTAGCATGTGCGGCGAGCAGTCACCGTACAGGATGACGACTGGCGTACCTTCGGGAGGCAGCGCTTCGGCGACGCGCCCGTCGAGCGCGGCGGGGTCCATGTGCAGCATGGAGTCGAAGAACGTCGGCTTGAACTTCTCTTGCAGTTCCGGGTCGAGCGACTTGAATTCCCTGGCGAATATCCCGCAGGCTAAAAGAAGTACGCGTTCAGGCATGCGGCCTGCCCATCGCGATGGCAGCGTCCATGATCGCGGCGATGGTCGGCTCGTCGGTATCCCAGGGTATGTCGGCGGCGGTCGTGGCAACCATGAGGCGCGGGTCAGTGGCCATGTTGGCCAGCAGTTGCTGCACGGAGGCTAGAACGTTGGCCGCCGGCCTCCGGCTCATCCTGGGGCCCGCTGGACCCGTGACGAGGAGGCGCTCGGGGCCGAGCATTGCGCGCGCCAGCTTGGGATCGTCGCGCTCGTCGAGGATGAAGCCCTCCACGTTGGGGAGGGCTGCGTAATGGTTCAGGTTCGCGGCGAGAGGATTCGCGCCGTGGTGGAAGAAGACGGGCCCGGGAATCCGTCCGAAGGCGCTGGCGAGCGTCGGGAGCAACGGCTTTCGGATGAGGCTGTCCATCATGATGGCCGGATTGGCGAA
>PGXR01000214.1 GCA_002839245.1 Spirochaetae bacterium HGW-Spirochaetae-7
GTGAGTCGTGAGTCGTGAGTCGTGAGAGGGGTTCCCGGTATCTCCAGCCTCCTCTCTGGTCGCCGACCGGAGAGGGGGGTGGCAGAACGGGGAACCCCTCTCACGACTAACGACTCACGACTAACGACCAACAACTAACTTGCCAACCAATGAACCTTCCTAAACTCCCCCTCCTCCTCACCCTCCTCTCCGCCTGCACCGGCGGAGCGGAGCCGGAGGCCACCGCCACGGACCCCGACCGGCCCTGGCGCCTCCCTGGTGATGCAATCGACTCGATCCTCCCCATGGAAGTGATGCTGACGCAGTTCCGGACCGGTATGGACTCACCGGCAACACTCCGCAGTCCGGCGCAAGGCCGGGAGGAGTTGGCTCGGCAGTTTCTGGCCGCGGTCGCGGCGGGAGATTCCACCACCCTCTCGGCGCTGCTGGTCAATCGCGCCGAGTTCGCCTGGCTGCTCTTCCCGGATCACCTGTATGCCCTGCCACCCTACGAACTTGACCCCGCGATCTACTGGCTGCAGATCCAGGCCTCATCAGCCAAGGGCGCAGCCCGGGTGCTGGAGCGCTATGGCCGACGGTCGCTGGAATTTCGGGGACTCGATTGCGTCAGGGACACGGTCCAGTTCGTCACCGGCCCGACCGTGGCGTGGGCTCCCTGCACGGTGACCTATCGCGGCAATGACAGCACCCTCACGCGGCGACTCTTCGGCACCATCGTCGAGCGCGACGGCGTGGCCAAGTTTATGGGGTATGCGACGGAGTTCTAGGGGGTCGTGAGTCGTTAGTCGTTAGTCGTGAGAGGGGTTCCCCGTTCTGCCACCCCCCTCTCCGGTCGGCGACCAGAGAGGAGGGATGGGCGGCTATGATCCCCTCTCACGACTAACGACTAACGACTCACGACTAACCACCAACGACTAACGACCAAGATCCGGCCCCTCAAACCTGCCACTCTCAATCGACCGATACGCCGCCTCCACCACGGCCAGGTCACGGCGCGCGACATCCAGAGACATCGCCGGCTCCGTCTTCCGCTCCAGGCAATCGACAAAGTGGCTCATCATGGCGCGATATCCCATCAGGTCGCGGAGCCCGGGGAAGCGCACCCGGGTCCGCTTGCCGGTCACCACGAGCGCGATCCCGTTCGACTCGAAGACGATGTTGCCCTCGGTGCCGTATAGCTTGGAGAGCTGCACTCCCTTGAGCCGGTTCTTGAGATACCAGGAGTGGAGCAGTTTGCCGACGGAGCCGTCGGCGAACTTGACCAGCACCTCGAGGGTATCCTCGTGCGGAGCCACCGGTTGGTACGGTACGGTCGGCTTGACGGCGAGCACTTGCTGCACCTCGCTCCCCGCCAGCGAGGTCAGGTAGTTGATCCAGTGCACCCCGCCCTCCAGCAGCGCTCCCCCCCCCATCAGGTCGGCATCGGTTCGCCATCCGCGGACGACGGAGCGGTTGGTGCGGTTGATCTCGAGCAGCACCGGCCGGCCGATCTCGCCGCGCTCTACCAGCTCGCGCATGACCGTGACAACCGGTTTGAAGAGATAATTCTCAGCCACCATCGCAATCACGCCGGCGCTGACCACGGCCGAGCGGAGGACGTCGAGCTCGGCAACGCTTCGGGTCACCGGCTTCTCGATCAGGAGGTGCTTCCCGTGTGCTGCTGCCAGGACGGCGTTGGGAAGGTGCCAGGCGTGCGGGGTGCAATCGACGATGGCGTCCACGTTCGGCGAGGCACAGGCCTCCTCCGCACTGCCGAACGCCGCGATCCCACGGAATTCCCGACGGAACGACTCGGCGCGCGCGGCATCACGGCTGGCAAAGAGGAGCTCAACCCTTCCCATTGCCCTGAGTGCCCGAGCATGACGGCGGGCGATTGCCCCGCATCCCAGCAGGCAGAGGCCCAGCCGCTTCACGGCGCTGTCCTGCATCCGGCGAGGCCGGCCAGGTGGGCACCAACCCGCAACGCGTTGGCGGCAATGGTGAGACTCGGGTTGACGGCCCCCGAGGTCGGCATGAACGAACCATCCACCACATGGAGGTTGGGCACACCGAAGAATTGACACCAGGGGTCGAGCACTGCGTGTTCCGGATCATCGCCCATCCGGCAGGTTCCCACCGCATGGGAGAGGGTCTCGATCGGACGCCGGAACTGGAGCACGGCGCCCGCCTTCCGGAGCAGCTTCCTGGCCTCCGCATGGAGCGCATCGCGGGCCCGCAGGTCCCGCTCGCTGTAGCGATGGATCACCTGGGCGAGTGCGAGGCCGTAGGGATCACGATCGGTAGGGTGCAGCATCACCCGATTCTCCGGGTTGGGTTCGTCGTGTGCCAGACAGATGGCATACAGATGATACCCCCTCGTCGCGGCTGAGGGACGCTTGAACGGCACCGGCGCCATCGCCATGAGGTACTCGCGTGGCGGTACCTGCAGCGCCTGGATCACGCCCCACCACTCGCGGTTCTGCTCCGGGGATTGCCCCGCAGCGCCGAAATAAAAGTCCGAGATCGCCACCTGCTTTAGAAAGCGATCTTCGGGATTGGTCCGGCGCAGGAAGATCCCGATCGCAATCCCGGAGCAATGCAGCATCAGGTGGCGACCGATCAGCCTGCCATTGGGCCCCATGGCATCCAGGCCGGAGCGCAACAGCAGCGCCGAGGAGGCCACTGCACCGGCACTCACCACGAAATTTCCGGCCCGCACCGTGAACCGGGCCCTGGAATCCATGTCGATGCATTCAACAGAGGTGATCCGGCCGCCAGAATGAACCAGCCGTTCCACGATCGTCCGGGGCCTTACCACCGCACCCAGCCGGATTGCCTCGGGCAGCACCGTGACGGCCAGATCGTTCTTCGCGCCGAGCTTGCAGGGGAAGAGATCACAGGTACCGCACTGGATGCACTTGGTCCGCCCCCCGGCCCCGCTGAAATTGATCGCCACCGGCAAGGGGAATGGGTGCAATCCACGAGCCGTGGCGGCATCGGCCAGCATCTGGGCGGAGGTGCTGTAGGGAGCGGGCTCAAACGGAAACGGGCTGCTCCTGGTCGGCTCCGTCGGGTCGGAACCAGCGACACCTGCCACCCCCAACAACTGCTCTGCCTCGGCGTAATACGGCTCAAGCTCGGCGTAGCGGATCGGCCAATCGACAAAAGCCGACTCCGGCCGCTCGGCGCTCGAGAGGAGACTTCCCATCGTGAGGTCGGCCTCTCGCATCCGCAGCGACGCAGTGCCGTAGATCACCGAGTTGCCGCCCACCAGTTCATCCGGGTGTTGCCGCACCCCGTTCTCGCGCACCACCGCCGTCTCGCTCTGGTACTTGCGCTCGAGCAGGATCGCGGTCGGGTCCCAGGCACTCTCGTCCCGTGCCACCCACGAACCGCGCTCGAGCAGAAGCACACGCTGACCCGCGCGGGCCAGTTGCAGCGCCATCATGCTGCCGCCGAAGCCCGTCCCGATCACCACCGTGTCCCACAACGTATTGGCAATCACATCGGGAGCGAGATGACTGTCAGACAGCGGGCTACCCGCCATTCAGCGCCCTGCCGCCCGGTTCCGCTGAGTCACGGCGACGCCCGGATTCCCCACTGATGCCCACTTGCCTCAACCGGTCACCACCGAGAGGCGATAGAGGAAGAAAACGATCACCGTGCCCTCGAGCAACCACGACATCGGCTGGCGGTAGTAGCCGGTCAGCATCCCCCAACCCCAGTAGCCGGTGTCCTCGAAGAGGTGCAGCGTGTAGCTCTTTTTGTGGAACGGCCAGAGCAGTGGTTGCCCGACGGTACTGCCGATGTCGGCCATGTAGTGGGTGAGAATTGCGACCATCGCGAATGGCGCATAGTGCGGGGAGACCAGATAGACCAGGGCGCTGACGACCGTGGCAAAGAAGATCGAGTGGGTCACGGTGCAATGGAACGACGGCTTCGCGAAACCGGCCCTTACCACCAGGGAATCGGCGTTGGGAAGCATGTGGGCCGCCAGGCAAAAGACTGCCGTGCGGGGACTCCAGTCATAGGTGGCAATCGCCAGCGCCAATGGAACGTGACCGAATTGCATTGCCGTACCAAGGTTGTGGTGGACGGACTCCGGGCGACAGGCCCCCGGGTAGGGAACTTGTCGCCCGGTTCAGGCCGACAGGCCCGGTCACCCGGGATGGCCAATGGCGCGGTCCTCAAGTGACCCAGGAGGCAGAGTTGACCACCCTGCCGTTTCCGGTGCGAGCAAGATAAACCGATCGCGGGTCAGTCCCGACCGATCGCCTCGGGAGGGCAGCCAAGGGGGAAGGGCCTCACTCGCGGAGATCGTCCACCGGTAGCGCCTGCCTCTTCTCCAGAATCTGGATGACGCTCGGCAGCAGCACCACGGCGGCCAGGAAGGCGGAGAACTCGCCCGTGTTGGGGGAGTTCCGGCGGTTGAAGAGATCCCCATAGAACGACTGGGCGTCCGTCTTGATGCGCTGGATCTGCTGTTCGACCGTGCGGCCACCGAAGGGCGGCTGGTTCTGCTGCTGGTTCTGCTGCTGC
>PGXR01000215.1 GCA_002839245.1 Spirochaetae bacterium HGW-Spirochaetae-7
TCGCTCGATGTAGTCAGGATTCGAGCTGAAGATGCCCGACGAGTGGCCGGTGCCGCAGGCGTCGGTGATGCCGACGACCAGCGCGAGCCCCGCCTCGAACGACGTGCAGCGCCATATCGTGATGACCGGCGATATCTTCTCCTGCGCGTACTTCTCGGTGGCCGGATCTCCGTCGGCCTCGACCATCAGGAACTTCGTGCCGGCGGGCACGGCAAAGCCGGCACCCTGCGCGATGACCTCCGCGCCCTTGGCAATGATCTTCGGGTTCAGGCCCTCGTGGCCGTCCTTGCCGGTGACCCATATCCACGAGCGCAGCCTGGCCTTTTCGTCCTTCGAGCAGAGGTGGCCGCCCCTGGCCTTCATCGCGTCGACGAAGGCAGCGTACACCGCGGCGTGCGCGACGACGGAGTTTTCGCTGGAGCAGCTCGTCGCGTTGTCGAAGGCCTTGCTCGCGGAAATCTTCGCGGCGGCGTCGGCCGGGTCGGCGTCCTCGGCGAGGAGCTGGACGGCGTTGCCCGGTCCCACGCCATAGGCCGGCGTGCCGGAAGAGTAGGCCGCCTTGACCATCGCGCCGCCGCCGGTGGCGACGACGAGGTCGACCTGCCGCATCAGTTCCTGCGTCAGCTCGACGCTCGGCTCGGCTATCATCTGGACCAGGTCGGCCGGGGCTCCCACCTTCTGGAGCGCCGCGCGCATGAAACCTACCGCCATCGCGCTCGAATTCCTGGCCTTGGGGTGCGGCGCGAATATCACCGCGTTGCGGCCCTTGAGGATGGCAAGGCCGTTGGACGACGGGGTCGCGGTGGGGTTGGTGACCGGCGCGAGTGCCCCGACGACGCCAACGGGCTTGGCGTACTTGCGCAGGCCCCGCGCCTCGTCCACCTCGATGAGGCCGACGCTTTTCGCTCCCTGGATATCCCGCAGTACGCCGAGCACCTTGTTCTTGTGCTTGGTCACCTTGTCGGCCACCACGCCCATACCCGTCTCCTCGACCGCGCTGGCGGCGAGTCTGGCTATGTTCGCGTCGTTGTAGACCGACCAGCCCACGGCCACGCATACCTCGTCCACCCTTGCCTGGTCCCAGGTCGCCGCTGTCGCCTGCGCGGCGCGGGCCTTCGCGACGAGGCCGGCTATCAATTGTTCGTTATCATTCATTGTAACTGTCTCCTCACGTCACCGTAACTGAACCTGCAAAGGAGGGGTGGCGGACGACACCGGAGCGCACAGCGCGAGGAGTCGGGAGCCAGGGGGGTGCTCCCCCCTCCTGCATCCTTATTTGAACGTCTCGTTCTCGATCTCGACGACCTTGTTGAAGGCGTTTGTCAGGAAATCCTTCTTGAACTCCATCTTCTGGGTGAAGGCGACGGACAGCCACGCATCGACGATCTGGGTGCCGAGGAAGGGCGCCGTTATCCAGCCGCCCATCGTGATGACGTTGGCGTTGTTGACTATCTTGGCCCGCTCGCCGGAGAAGAGGTCGTCGACCACGCAGGCGTAGACGCCCTTGTGCTTGTTGGCGACGATGGCCATGCCCTGGCCGGTGCCGCAGATCAGGATGCCTTTGTCGGCCTTGCCCTGCTGGACCGCCTTGGCCACCTTGGGCGCCTGGATGAAATACGGCTGCGGCGCGTCCGCGCTTTCTATGCCGAAGTCCGTCACCTCGATTTCCGGATGGTTTTCCTTGAGGTGCTTGACGATTTCCCGCGCGAGCGGGAAGCCGGACAGGTCTGACGCTATGGCGAGTTTTATCGTGCTGGACATGTGTTTCTCCTTAGTGAAGGTTCTTGACGGCCGCCGCGATATGGGGGGCGGTCAGGTGGAAGCGTTCGGCGAGCCAGTCCTGGGTGCCGACTTCGCCGAACTGGTCGTCGACGCCGATCCTGGCGAACCTGCACGTCGTGCCGGATTCGGCCAGCGCCTCCGCGACGGCGGATCCGAGCGCGCCGCGCTTCTGGTGGTTCTCGCAGGTGACTAGCTTGCCCGTCTTCGCTGCCCACTCGAGGACAAGTTTTTCGTCGAGGGGCTTGAGGGACAGCGCGTCGATGACGGCAACATCCCAGCCTTCGGCGGACAGGAGCTCGGCAGCCTTGAGCGCCTCGCCGACCATCAGCGCGCCGAGCGCGACGATGACCGCGTCCGTTCCCTGCCGAAGCACTTTCGCCTTGCCGAATTCGAATCGCTCGCCCGCCGCGTATCGCGCTGGCGCCGCCTTGCGCTGCAGCCTCAGGTAGACGCAGCCTTTGTATGACGCGGCTTGTTCGACCAGCGCTTCGAGCGACACCGGATCGGAAGGCTCGACGATGACGAGGCCCGGGATGGCGCGCATCAGGGTCAGGTCCTCGAACGGCATGTGGGTGCCTCCGTTGGCGGCCGCGCATACGCCGGGGTCCGTCCCCACGAGCTTGACGTTGAGCCTGGCGTAGTTGCCCGAGACGAAGAACTGGTCGAAGGCACGGCGGCTCGCGAAGCACGCGAACGTGGCGGCGAAGGGGATCTTGCCTTCAGTCGACATGCCTGCCGCGATGCTTACCATGTTGGCTTCGGCGACTCCTGCGTTGATCGCCCGGTCGGGATAGGCCTTGGCAAAGAGTCCGGTTCCGGTGGCCTTCATCAAATCCGCCTCGAGGACGACGATGTTGCTGTCGGCGGCGCCCAGCCGTACGAGGGTTTCCGCGTAGACCGCGCGCATTTCCTTGATTGCTTCCATTTGTATGCTTTCCTTGTCAGGCGCCGAGTTTGGCGATTGCCTCGGCTGCCATTTCCCTGGTGACGGGCATGTTGTGGCTGCCGACCTGTCCTTCGCAGAAGCTGCAGCCCTTTCCCTTGACCGTATGCATGACGATCATCGAGGGCTTGTCCTTCGATGCCTTCGCTTTCTCGATGGCGGCATCGATAGCCCCGACGTCATGGCCGTCGACGTCGACGGCGTTCCATCCGAAGGCGGCCCATTTCGACGAAAGGCTCCCCAGCCCGAGTATCTCCTCGGTCGTTCCGTCGATCTGCGCGTTGTTGAAATCGGTGAAGGCGACGATGTTCGACAGCTTCCTGTGGGCGGCGAACATCGCTGCTTCCCAGTTCTGGCCTTCGTCGCTCTCGCCGTCGCCGATGATCGCGAACACGGTAGCCGGGTTGCCGTCGAGGCGCAGTGCCGTCGCTATGCCGCAGGCCGCGGAAAGGCCCTGGCCGAGCGATCCCGTAGTCATGTCTATGCCTGGAGTCCTGTTCCTGTCGCAGTGGCTCGGGAGCATCGTCCCGCCCTGGTTCAGCGTCGTCAGCCATTCCATGGGAAAGAACCCCTTCGCGGCGAGAGCCGCGTAGAGGGCCGGGCCGGCATGTCCCTTGGACAGTACCAGCCTGTCGCGGCCGGGCGAACGAGGGTTGCGGGCATCCGCCTTGAGGCGTTTCCCGTAGAGGACGGCCAGGACGTCGGCGATAGACATCGCACCTCCGATGTGGCCCACGCCGTATTCGCCTATCATGCCGATGGCAAGCTTCCGTATCTCCTTCGCGAAGGTTTCTAGCCCCGCGCGTTCAGTTGGATCCATGCTGCGACTCCCTGCATCATTGTCTTGGGTCAATTACTTTCAGTAGGAAAGTAATTGAATGTAGCATGACAATCAAGGCTTGTAAAGGGAGGATGCTATGGCGGGGACGGCAGGTCAGAGGATCAGGCTGACGATCCAGGCGACAAGGCCCAGCCAGACCAGGGAAAAGCATACCGCGGCAACCGCGGCAGCCGGTGTCCTGATGCGCTCTCCGGACGACAGGTGCCGCCATGCCTCCCGCCTGCAGCTGGCGTACACGTCGGGAGGGATGAACCTGATGGCCAGCACGATCAGGGCGGGCACGATAAGCAGGTCATCGAGCTGGCCGAAGAAAGGAATGAAGTCGGGGATAAGGTCGATGGGGCTGACGGCGTAGGCTACCGCGATAATGATTATGACGCGGGCCAGCGCCGGTGTCCGGGGATCCTTGAATGCAAGGAACATCGCCCATACCTGCCGCTTGAGGCGCCTCGCCCGTCGCTTCAGCCTGAAGTACCATGCTCTACCATCCAGTTTCACGCTGCAAATATACCACGAACCGTCCTGTCGTTGTGCAAGCGCGGGTGTTCGGCGCGGCGTAGGAGACGTGCCGGGAGGCGTGCTGTATGACGGATCAACGGAATTGCCGCGCCATGGGGATCGTCGCCCTGATGGGCTTGCTGTCGGTTGTCGGCTCGACGATGCTCGCCTGCGTTCCCGAGCCGGTGGCCGCCCTGTTTGCCGCCGGCGACCTTCGTCCGCCCGCGGTCGCGTCATGGGGGCCGGGCGGCGCCAGGGACCTTGTCGTCGTTTTCGACGAGGAAATCGCGGAGGCGCTGCCAGGGTTCGCCGCGTCGCCAGGCCCTGCCGTCGCGTCGGCGAGGGTAGGAAACGACGGCAGGAGCGTCGAGGTGGCACTCGACGGCGACCAGGCGCCTGGAGTCGCCTACGCTGTCTCGGGCATAGTCGCCGACCGTGCGGGCAACCTGTGC
>PGXR01000216.1 GCA_002839245.1 Spirochaetae bacterium HGW-Spirochaetae-7
GGAGCGCTGAGCGCGTCCTCAAGTCGCCGGTCGCGGGCGTCGTCGAGACCATCGTGGCCATAGGCGGCGCGGTACGGGCCGGAGATCCCGTCATCGCGGTTCGTGGCCCCGAGGGACGGGTGGAAGTAAAGACGTCGATAGATGGAATAGTGCGCGGCTCCATCCGGCCCGGCATGGTGGTGCCCGCTGGAATGAAGATTGCCGATGTCGACCCACGATGCAGGCCCGAAAACTGCCTGACCGTCTCGGACAAGGCACGCGCGGTCGCCGGCGGCGTGCTCGAGGCCATCCTCGTGCTCAAGCGCCGCGTCAAGCGCGGTTGAGCGCCGGCCCGGCGAGACCGTACGTCAGCTGCACTGGCCTTCGATATAGGATATCGCCCGGTGCTTTATTAGCGTCTCGATCGACTTGCCTTTTGGGAGCCTGTCGATGGGTATGAAGCCACCCGCCATGTGGGAGTGCCCGCCCCCGAAGCCTATGTCCCGGACGACGGCGCGTGACAGCTCGTCTGCCCGTATGTCGTCGACGCGGCTCCTGACGGAGACCTTGACGCCGTCGGGACGTACCGAGAATGCTATGGACGCGTCGATCTCGTCGACGGACAGCACTATGTCGTTGGCAGCGCCGACGAGAGAATCGTCTGCGCCTTCCAGCCTGAGGAACCCAATGCGTCCGTACGCCTCCACCGTCCTGAACGCCTCCGCGTAGCTTGCCAGGTCGCGGAGCGTTATCTGGCTGCCGCGTAGCTTGCGAATCAAATCGGCATCCGCAAACGAGTGAAGCCGCCAGAACATCTCGGCGTCGAGATCGGAGACGCCCCTCGTCAGGTTGTCTGTGTCAATGAATATTCCATACATCAGCGCCGTCGCTACAAACCTCGGAGGCACCTCGCCGGCGACCTGGAAATACTCGGCGATTATTGACGAGCACGAGCCATTGTCTGGCCTGATGTCGGAAAACCGGTACTCCCCGCGGGCGGGTTCCGCGTCGCAGCGTTGATGGTGGTCGATGACGGCGACCGGGACGCATCCCAGGTCGACGATGTTGGCGTTTCCATGCTGGCCGTCGACAATGACTATCCAGTCCTCAATGTCGATGGAAGCAACCTCCGATGCCAGCGACATCTCGATACCGAGCAGCTCTACCATCCTTCGCGCGTCGATCTTCTCGAATTCGCGGTCATAGACTATCTTTGAATCGACACCGGACATGGACAGCAGGTAACGGAGGCCGAAGGCAGCGGCGATGGCGTCCGGATCGGGTACGTCGTGGGTCTGGATGAATACGGCCCCCGGCGCAGCCTTAAGGATGGCGACTAGATCCTCGAGCCTGCTCATCGATGGTTCCTCCGAATTGAACCATTGTACAGCCATCCTCGCCGCGATGCAAAGGTGTACGTCTTGCCCAGCATTCAGCACGCTGGTTATACTCCGGGAGCATATTCAAGCATCTACGGTTGGAGGAACGATATGAATCGCGCTTTGGAGACCCTGAAGGAACGTGGCTTCGTCCAGCAATGCACCGATATCGAGGGGCTCTCCGCCCTCATGGACAAAGGACCCGTCGCCTTCTACGTCGGCTGCGATCCGACCGGCCCCTCGCTGCACATCGGCCACATGGTGCCGTTCTTCGCGCTCAGGCACCTGCGTGACGCCGGTCACATCGGCATCGCGTTGCTCGGAGGAGGTACCGCCAGGATTGGCGATCCGTCCGGCAAGAGCGAGATGCGCAAGATGATATCCTACGAGTCGATCGACGCGAACTCCGAGCTGTTCCGGGCTCAGCTCGACCGCTTCGTGGGCTTCGACGGCAAGACCAGCTTTTCCGCCAACAACAAGGACTGGCTTGCCGACCTCAACTACATAGAATTCCTCCGGGAAATCGGTAGGCACTTCTCGGTCAACCGCATGCTTACCTTCGAGGCGTACAAGACGCGGCTGGAAACCGGCCTTTCGTTCATAGAATTCAACTACCAGCTCCTGCAGAGCTACGACTTCCTCGAGCTGTACCGGCGGCACGGCTGCAGGCTGCAGATTGGCGGCGACGACCAGTGGGGCAACATCGTAGCCGGCATGGAGCTTATTCGCCGCGTCGAAGGCGCCGAGGCCTTCGGTCTCACGTTCCCCCTGGTGATGACGGCGGACGGCAAGAAGATGGGCAAGACCGAGAAGGGAGCCCTGTTCCTCGACCCGACGATGACGAGCCCCTACGAATTCTTCCAGTACTGGAGAAATGTAGCCGATGCCGACGTGTCCAAGTTCCTGCTGATGTTCACCTTCCTGCCGGCCGCTGATTGCAGGGCGCTCGCAGCACAGGGGGCTGACATCAACGCGGCCAAGGAACGGCTGGCATGGGAGGTTACCGCCATCATCCATGGAGCAGCCGAGGCGGACAAGGCGCTTTCCGGCGCCAAGGCCGCATTCGGCGGCGGCGGCGACAAGACCGCAATGCCGACGGCGAGCCTTGCGCTCGCCCGCTTCGCGGCCGGCTACCCCGTCCTCGACCTCTTCGTCGACGCTGGACTGGTGACGACCAAGAGCGAAGCCAGGCGGCTGGTGCAGCAAGGCGGCGCTGTCGTGGGCGAGGCGGCCTGGACCGACGAGAAGCTTCCCGTCGGCGCGAACCTGCTCGATGCCGACGGCGAACTCGTCCTCCGCGCCGGCAAGAAGCGTTTCGTCAGGGTCGTCGCCCGCTGACGCGGTCGTCGCCCGCCGGAGTGCGCATCGCCTGCAGGCGCATTTGTCGCCGGCAGAGCGGTCATTGTCTGCCCGGCCAGCCGTCAGAATCCTTCGTAGGCGGTGCGCGAGATGATCTCGTCCTGGTGGTGCGCGTCTAGGTCGACGAAGTAGTCGGAATACCCGGCGACGCGCACCAGCAGGTTGCGGTAATCCTCGGGCCGCTTCCTGGCGGCCCGCAACGTGGCCTCGTCCACGACGTTGAACTGGACGTGATGGCCGCCCTGCCTGAAGTAGCCGCGTATCAGTGCCGCCAGCTTCCTGATTCCCGCGTCGCCCGCCAGCGTGGCGGGAGTGAATCGCTGGTTGAGAAGCGTGCCGCCGGTCCTGGCCTGGTCTAGCCTCGCCAGGCTGTTCATGACTGCGGTCGGCCCAGAATGATCGGCCCCGTGGGACGGGCTCGTGCCGTCGGAAAGCGGTTCCCCGGCTTTCCTGCCGTCGGGAGTCGCGCCCGTCTTGTCTCCGAAATAGACGTGGCATGTCGTCGACAGGAAATTGGCGTGGTACCGGGCTCCCCGGGCCGTCAGGCGCGGGGAGCCGTCGCCCTCTATGACCCTTATGAATGCATCGAATACCCGCTTGGCCAGGCCGTCAGCCCGCTCGTCGTCGTTGCCGAACAGCGGAGTCCTGTTCCTGGCCAAGGCGCGCAATGGCTCGTAACCCGCCCAGTTCGCCGCCAGCGCGTCGCGGAACGTCGCCATGGACGAAGTTCCGTGACCGAAGGCGTGGGTCGCGATGACCGACATCGAGTCGGTCACGGTGCCGAGCCCGACGCACTGGATGTAGTCGGTGTTGTAGCGGGCGCCTCCCCGGTAGTAGTCACGGGCGGAGGCTACGCAGTCGGCTACGTATAGCGACAGGAAGGGAGCTGGCATCGATTCGGAGTACAGGCCGTCGAGGAAGCCGTCTATCCTGACCTTCCAGTCGACGGCCCAGGCAAGCTGTGCCTCCCAGGCCGCGAACAGTTCGTCGAACGACTTGAACTCGTCTGCCGCGCCGGTAGCCGGGCCGACGCGCAGGCCCGTCGCAGGATCGATTCCGTCGTTGATTGCCAGCTCGAGCAGCTTAGGTCCGTTGAGGTAGCCGTGCAGGAGGTAGGCCTCCTTGCCGAAGCATCCGGTCTCGATGCAGCCGCTGGTGCCGCCTTCCCGGGCGTCGCCCAGGGCCTTGCCCATCGAGACCTGCGCGAGCGTGACCTCGTCGGCGTTGAACAGCGACGGGTAACCAAGCCCCTCGCGTACGACAGCGCACGCCGCCTCAAGGACGCGCTCGGGCGTGGCGGCCGACACCTGGAGATTGCCCTGCGGCTGGAGCAGGCGCAATTCGCTCATGGCCTCCAGGGCCAACAGCGTGATCTCGCTGGAACCGTCGCGCCCGTCACGCGTCAGGCCGCCGAGGTTGATGTTGGTGAAATCGTTGTAGGTGCCCGATTCCTGCGCGGTGACGCCGACCTTGGGCGGGGCGGGAGTATTGTTGAACTTGATCCAGAATGATTCGAGAAGTTCCTTGGCGCCTTCCCTCGTCAGGCTCCCGTCGGCGAGGCCTCGCTCGTAGAAAGGCGCCAGGTGCTGGTCGAGGTGGCCGGGGCTCATCGAGTCCCATCCGTTGAGCTCGGTGATGGTTCCCAGGTGGACGAACCAGTAGGCCTGCAGGGCCTCGTGGAAATTCCTTGGCGCCTCGGCTGGTACCCTGTCGCATACCGTGGCAATTGCCTGTAGTTCCATTGCCCTTGCTTCATCGGCTTCGGCGGCCGCCATAGACCTGGCCAGCTCGGCGTG
>PGXR01000217.1 GCA_002839245.1 Spirochaetae bacterium HGW-Spirochaetae-7
CTGGTCGATGAGGCCCTGACTCACGTCGAGGAGCGCTTTGGCCTTCTGGAGACCATGCTCCAGCGGATGCAGCACCCGTATTGCGCATCCGGCCTTCGACAGCATCGCTTTCAGTTTCCTCAGGTCCGAGAAGACGGTATGGTAGTCCCCGATCGCGGGATTGGAGAAATAGGTCTTGCGCAAGCATTCGGGGTCCAGCTGGATGTATTCGGTCCGGGCTTCGGCGTATGCCTTCTCGATTGCAGCCAATTCGCTTTCGGGCAAGCGCTTCAACCGGTTTTCCCGCAGCGCTTCCTGGTAACGGGCTTTTAGCCGCATGATCCTGTTGAAAAGTACCGGCCTGTAGCGCTTGTACATGAACTCGCCCAGCTGCATGCGGTTGATGCTCGCGCTCGGTATGGTAGCCTTGAGGTCCTTGATCCTGAGACGCTGCAGGCGGTATAGCCTGCCCTTCGGGAATCCCTCGTTCAGTTTTTCCAGCGCGCTCTCGTTGAAGTATTTCAGCAGCGCCCGGACCGATTCGACCCGGTTGGCCTGGTTCTTCTCCAGCCCGTCGAACAGGTCCTTGAGCCCGTCAGAATGAGCCTTGAACCAGTGCACCGTATCCTTTCCGTTCTTGAACGTCGGGAGTATGGCCATGAAATGAAACCGGGCGCCTTGCACGAAAGCGCTGAATTCCAGCCCGATCGTGACGCGTATCCCGACAATCTTTCCCGCGTCCACCGCTTCCATCATCATGTCGACCGATGACGTTGAACTATACGCTATGGTCAGTTCGGAAATACCCTTGATGAAGGCGTCTATCAGCAGTTGCGTGGGATTCTTCCTGCCGGAAGTCGAATTGTCATGGACATGCCCGTCCCAGCCCGCATCGAGATTCTTGAGGCGCGCTCCCGTTTCGGGCAATTCGATCATGTTCAGTTCGTCGAGCAGCCTGCGGATGACCTGGTTCTGCCCATGCGCAGATACGGAAAAGTCATGGAGGAGCTCGAGTTGGCGTCGACGGTTGCCGCGGTTCTTGATCGCGCCCTTTATCAGGGCCATCTGCACTCGTGCGGTATTGAGGGGCAGGTCGAGAGTCTTGGCGTGGAGCGATACATCGACCATCATGCGGAGGGCTCGGAGCCTGGCTTTCGTGTGTTGCGACTCGAGGTCCCTGATGACCATCAGGTAGGCTTCGGCTATCGAGATGCGCCGTCTCTTGAACCACCGGGAAACGCCGAGCGGATGCGAGTACGGGCCAGGATCGATGGCGTTTGGCATGTCGATCCTGGCATTGAGGTCGCGCCTCAGTTTCTGGAGCTCCGCCGAGAAGCTGAGCGCGTTGACGAGGCGGATGTACTGCGACCGAAAGCCGCTTTTCTTCATCATTCCGGTTGATCCAAGCAACATGTCCATGCCGGGAAAGTATAGTCGATATGCAGCGATTTGGCATCCCGGGGGCCGGGGGCGGAAGGATGGGGCGTCGTGGTATGCTTGCGCCGATCACGATGCCCCAGCATTCCTTGCCGTCGCCTTGTTAGTCCTGGAAATACGAGGAAAGCAACGGCTGAAGTTTCTTCCGCGACTGGCTGAGGTCCGCCTGTGAGAAATACTCGGTATTGCCGGCTGGAATGCCATCGGCAGCCTTCAGCGGTGCAAGCCCGAGTCCTGACTTGTTCATGAACTCGACGAGTCTTTTGCGTAGCCCGGCATCCTTTGAATGGACCGCCATCTCGCGGGTGAATTCGGGCGCGGTGTACGCTCCCATGACTATCAGCACGTCGAGCTTCCTGGATTTGGCATACTGGCTGAA
Organism: Spirochaetae bacterium HGW-Spirochaetae-7; assembly: GCA_002839245.1. Taxonomy (GTDB): domain Bacteria; phylum Spirochaetota; class Spirochaetia; order Treponematales; family UBA12059; genus SZUA-370. The sequence goes on from PGXR01000217.1 coordinate 1,796, forward strand.
GGCCGCCTCGATGGCGGCGTCCTTCATGAACCAGTCAGCCATAGGCAGCAGGGCGGAACTCATGCCGCACATTACCGTACCCATCCTGTATTCCTTGTAGTCCTTGCGGAGGATGTCGCGCGAGCTCAGTGCGGCTACGTTGAATTTTTCAAGCTGTAGACGGTCGAACAGGACTTTCTGGTCAGAGCCGGAAGCTGGAAGGAGGCTGGCGGCAGCCGCGGCGTCCCTGGGAGTGACGCGTTTCGCCTCGGGGTCGAGGTTCACCGTGTCGAGGAGTATTGTTCCAAGCGCCAGCGTCGCGACGGCAGGCGAAAGCGTGGCGCTTCCAGCGAGCATCAGTTCGGCGACCAGCGTCGAGGCTGACCCGACAGGGGCAATGGTCTTCTTCGCGGAAGGGTACAGGCCTTCGTCGGCGTGGTGGTCAAGTATTTCCTCGACCTTTGGCTCCCATGCCACCTGCGCCGCCGACAACTTGTTGTGGTCGACCAGGACCAGCCGCGATGCCGCGCCGGCCAGCAGTTTGCCGAGGTCGATGTCGTCGAGGAACACCAGGTCCTTCTGGTCTATACCGACCTCCTGGAACAGCCAGAGGGCTTCTGTGCGCAGGTTGAAATCTTCCCGCGGAATGTTCATCACCGGAATGTTGGGCAGGCCGCCGGACGCCGCGCCGCTTGACCAGGCGAACAGTATGGACGCGGCCATCGAATCAAGATCCGACGCCTCGTTGCCCATGAAAATCCTGGCAGGCTTTCCCGCGCGGGCTGCCTGCGCCGAGTCCTTGAGGAAGGTGCCGAGAGAATCGTTCATCTTTCCCATAGTCCTGTTTCTCCTTGCCGCCGGAGCGGCGAATGTCGGTTATTCCGCATCCCCGGCGGATTTTGCCTTGGCCCTGCGGGCTTGCAGGAACGGCAACGCGAAGGCTGCCACGCTGATGAGCAGCAACACGAGGCTGGCCGGGCGGGTGAAGAATACGCCGTAGCCTCCCATGATCACTGCCCTGCGGAAATTGACCTCGGCAAGCTTGCCCAGGACCATGCCGAGGACTATCGGCGCCATGGGGTAGCCGTTGCGCTTGAGTATCCAGCCGACGATGCCGAACACCAGGCATGCGCCAACGTCGAACAGCGAATTCTTGACCGCGAAGCTGCCTATGAATGCCACCGTGACTATCATGGGAATGAGGACCGCCGGCGAAATCTTGATCACCTTGAGCCAGAATTTCCCGCCGAGCGCGCCTACGAAAAGCATGAAGAAATTGGCGACCAGCATGCTGGCGAAGAGCCCGTAGATCAGTCCCGGGTTGGAAGTGAACAGCATTGGGCCGGGCACCAGGTCGTGGATCATGAGGGCGCCCACCAGGACGGCCGTCGCGGCGCTGCCGGGGATGCCGAGCGTCAGGAGCGGCACCATGGCTCCGCCGACCGACGCCGAGTTGGCCGCCTCGGCCGCGCATACGCCTTCGGGGTTTCCCTTGCCGAACGTCTCGGGATGCTTGCTCGTCCGCTTGGCCAGGTCGTACGCCAGGAAGGATGCTATCGCGGAGCCCGCGCCGGGGAAAATCCCTATCATGGTGCCAAACACGGAAGATTGCAGGGTCACCCTGCGGTGGTCCCAGTATTCACGGAGTGTTGGCCATATTTCTTTGCGCTTCTCCGCATCGCCGACGTCGATGCTCTTGATGTCGCGCGCCTCCAGCTTGGAAAATACCTCGCTGAGCGCGAAGAGCCCGATGAGGGCCGGGATTATATCGAAGCCGTCGAACAGGCTCGTAACTCCGAAGGTATAGCGCTTGACGCTCGAGATGGGGTCGATGCCGACGGTGTTGATGAGGAGTCCTATCAGCGCGGCGACGAAGGCCTTGGCCCAGTTCTTGCCGCCCAGGGACGCCACCGTCGTCAGGCCGAATACCGCGAGCGCGAAGTATTCCGCCGGGTGCATCCTGACGGCTACTTTAGCAAGCGGCTGGGCGAACAGGATCAGGATGATGATGCCCACCAATCCGCCCACGACCGACGAGACGAGCGAGTGCCCAAGCCCGATGCCGGCCTTGCCCTGTTGCGTCAACGGATATCCGTCGAAAGCGGTGGCGACCGCCGACGGCGTACCTGGCGTGTTGATGGTTACCGCGGTGATCGACCCGCCGTAATTGGACGCAAGGTAAACCGACGTCAACATGACCAGGCCTATCAGCGGGTCCAGGCGGAAGGTGAAAGGCAGGAGGAGAGCCACTCCCATCGACGGAGAAAGACCCGGCATTGCTCCGACCAGTATGCCCATGAACACGCCTATCGCGATAGCGATAAGGGGTCCCGCGGCGAAGACGTTGCCGAAACCTTCGAGCATATGTGCCAGTGTTTCCATTCAAAAAGCTCCTTGGGAAGGAAAGACTCAGCCGAACAGCGCGTTGATCAATAAGCCCTGCGGCAGCGGAACGAACAGCACCCTGTAGAACACCACATACGAGAAAACCATCCATCCACAGCTTATCGCGAGGATGACCAGGCGCCGCCGGTAGGAGAGCAAGGTCATGGTCACGGCGAGGAAAATAACGCTCGCGATGAAGTAACCGACCAGGACCATCAGTACGATATAGCCAAGGGTGGCTAGAATGAATTTGATAGGCAACGACAGGTCGCCCGCGACCTCATCCGGGCTTTCAGTCTTGTTCAGGATCTTGACGATCAGGTAAACCAGGCAGGCGAGGATGCCGG
>PGXR01000218.1 GCA_002839245.1 Spirochaetae bacterium HGW-Spirochaetae-7
CCGCCGGCGCTCATGGCGTCCCAGACGCTCCCCTTGATCGGTCCGCCCACGGGATTGGTCGGCTTCGGCGGGTGGAAGAACAGCCTCGTCCCGCTCCTGTCGACGAGCCCGAGTATCGCCTCGTCCGGCAGTTTCAGCTGCTCGAACAGGCGGCCATATGAATCGAGGACGATTGTCGCGGTAAGCGCCCCTGACAGTCTGTCCGATTCATCGAAGACAGGCTGGCAGTACGCGATCGACGGTGCTTCGTCTACCATGTTGGTGATGTATTCCCCGACAGTGAACCGCCGGTTCTCCAGCGCGGCGATGACGTGGTAACGGCTGCCCAGATCGGTTCCGGCAGCGAGCCGCGAGGAGGCGACGACAATGCCGTGCGTATCGACCATCGTGAAATTGAGGTACCCCGTGTTGCCAGCAAGGATGGCTTTCAGGATGATACCCGCGCGCTCATGATCGACGGTGCGGAATTCGGGCAAGGCCGCCAGCGTAGAAAGAAGCTGTCGCGTGGATTCGGTAATCCTGAACTGGATTTCTGCGAAGTTCTCGACCTGGCGCATCGCATCGTCACGGTCCAGCTGGGCGATGAAAATGCTGTGCTCGAGGCCGGTCCACACGATGATTCCCAGGGCGGGAACCAGGGAGAACGCCACGGCAAGCATCAGGGCCCCTCTGATTGACGGATACGACATCCGGCCTGAGCCGCCGCCAGAACCCGAAAGAGCGGGAGAGTCGAGACTCTCCTGCCTCCCTGGTTTCGTCGGACTTTTCATGATCATGCCGCAAGTCTAGCCTCGATACCAGCGGTCCGCAAGCCGGGGAATCGCCCGTCTTGCCCCTCCCGGTTCTCCTCGCTAGAGTAGCTCCATCATGAATGAAACATTCGAAGAGCGTTTCAAGGTCTGCACCTGGGACGTCGACCAGTCAGACAGGCTGACGATTGCCGCTGCCTGCAATTATTTCCAGGAGGCGGCGGGGCACCACGCTTCCGTTCTCGGTGTCGGATCCGAGTTCATGAAGGCCAACGGCATCGTGTGGATCCTGTCGAGGATGAGCGCCGAGCTTGGTTCGCGCCCCGGTTCCGGTGCCAGGCTCACCGTCCGCACCTGGCCGAGGGGAACGGACAGGCTGTTCGCCATCCGCGACTACGAGCTGCGGAATGAGGCCGGCGCCGTCGTGGGGCGCGGCCGAAGCGCGTGGCTCATCGTCGACGGCGCCAGCTTCAGGCCGCGCCGGCCGGAGGCCATAGCCGCCGGGCTGCCGACCAACGTCGGGCTGGAAGCCCTTCCCGGCGGCGCGCAGGCCATCAAGGCCGCCAAGGGCCTTGCCAGGACGGGCGACAGGGCCGTCGCCTACTCCGACCTCGATTCCAACGGCCACATGAACAACGCGCGCTATGTCCAGTGGATACAGGACGCCCTCGACCCGGACGAGCTGGCGGGGGCCTCCGGGATACGCCTGGACCTCAACTACCTGGTCGAGATGAAGATCGGCTCATCCGCGGGCATCTGGTCGCGGCGCCTCGATGGCCCCGGTATCGCCGACGGTGACGGCACCGCAGCCGGTGACTGGACAAGCCGCTGGGCGCTGGAAGGCAGGACCCCCGCGGACCTGAGCACGTTCCGCGCCGAGCTGTCGCTCAGGTAAGCACTGATACGGAGTGCCTTGGCTTTCTTTTCTTGCCAGGCCTGGATATTATACTACTATTATGCTAATCTATACGCCAGCATCGAGGGTCGGCGGGCGGCCGCGTTCATGGCCATCGCCGGGCTGTCGTTCATGGATTTTTAGTGCGGTTCTGCGCTGATTGCGAAACCGCAGCCGATGCCGCGCCGGTCGTCGTGGCGAAAGGAGAGCTTCCCATGCCGGTCATGAAGGCCGCCGACGCGGCGAACGTGTGCTACATCGAGCCTACCGAGGAGCTGAAGTCCCGCCTGAGCGCGGAGCAGTTCGCGGTGCTGGTGGAGAATGCCACCGAGCCGCCGTTCCGCAACGCGTACTGGGACATGCACGAAGAGGGAATCTACGTCGACGCGGTTGACGGCGAGCCGCTGTTCGCGTCGCGGGAGAAATTCGACTCGGGCACGGGTTGGCCCAGCTTCTGGGCGCCGATAGACCCTGCAAAGGTAGTGATGGTCGAGGACCTGGCCTTCGGGATGCGCCGGATCGAGGTGCGTGCCAAGGCATCGGGGGGACACCTCGGACACCTATTCGAGGACGGCCCCGACCCGACGGGCATGCGCTACTGCATCAACTCGGCTTCGCTGCGTTTCATCCCCGTCGACCGGCTGGCAGCCGAAGGCTACGCGGAGCTGGCAGCGCTTTTCAGGTAAAGCCCGGCGAGGCGGCCCCTCACAGCGGCCTTGCCGCCATCCGCTTCGACTCGACCACCGGGACTATCGTCCCGGAACTGGCCTCGGACAGCCGCGACACGAATGAATCATAATCTTCGGACGCGATCTCGACGACGAGGCGGACATCCTCGGCGAAGTCCTCGGAAACGACGGTAGCGGACGATTCGGCGGCGATCTGGCGCGTCCGTTCGAAGAGATGGTATGAAACGGAGAACGAGACCCTGCATGACTCGACCAGCTCGGCGCGCCTGACGAGAGCCAGCACTACCCGGCCGGCCTCGGAATAGGCCTTGACCAGCCCGCCGGTACCCAGCAGGGTCCCGCCGAAGTAGCGCGTTACCACGACGGCGATGTTTCCCATGCCCGAGCCCTTGACGACGGCCAGGAGGGGCCGCCCCGAGGTGCCCGAGGGTTCGCCGTCGTCGGAGCAGAACTCGGTCACCGAGTTGCCGCCCCCTATCACGAAGGCAGGTACGTTGTGGGTCGCGTCGGGAAACTCGCGTTTTATTGAATTGACCCATTCACGGGCTGCCTCAACCGAGTCCACGGGCGAGAGGCTTGCCACGAATCGTGAATTGACTACGGTTATCTCCGCGCGCGCGGACTCGTACGGCACCAGGAGCATGGCGCAGACTATAGCATATCGTCGTCCTTATGCCTTGTGCGGCCCCGTTCATGCGTTATACTGCAATGACACCGACGGACAGGGAGTGGCAACGCATGGCCAGGAAATCAGGTGGATTGTTCGGACTCTTCGTGGCCCCTTACGAAGGCAGCGACATACGGCTGTACAGGAAGGCCAGGCTGCTCGCGCCGGTGACGATGGCGATTGGCCTCCTGTCGCTTGTCCTGGCCGCGCTGATGGCGACTACCGGCGCCATGGCGGTCGCCGGCATCCTGGCAGGGCTGATACTGTTCTGCGTTTTTTCGCTGGCGATGATGGCCAGGGGACATTACCGGCTGGCGTCCTCCATTTTCCTGTACGCGCTGTTCGGCGTCATGTTCGCGGCCATCAAATTCGACGAATACCGGAGCATCTACGAATGTTACGTGTTCGCCAGCCTCGGCGGTTTCCTCCTGGTGACGGCCGGCCTCGTCGCCTCGAGTCCCGCGCAACCGTTGCTGCTGACGGCGCTCAACCTGGCGGCCATAGCCGCGCTCTATGTCCTGGATACGCTGCCGCTCGACGGCGGCGCGGTCACCGGGCTCGCCGCGCAGTCGCTGGGCACGAGCGCCGTGGTGGTAATCGCGGGGGGCGTCTTCAGTACGATGACGGTAAGGATGCAGTCCGACCTGGTCGCCGAGACCCAGCGGACCGCTAGCGCGGCCAGGCACCAGTACGTCGGGATGACCGAGGCCGTCGTCGTGGCCCAGTCGTCGGCCATGGCCATAGGCACGCGTCTCGCCCAGGCAGCCGAGGCGCTTTCTCTCTCGGCCGGAGCCATGCGCGATGCCGCCGAGGAAGAGACCGCCGGCCTGGGCTCGCTGGACGAGGCGCTCGGCGCGGCCGAGGCGGGTGAAGCGGTCGCAGGAGCGGCGCAGGGCCACGTAACCGACGCGTTGCGCGAGTACTCGGTCAAGGTGCGCGAGGCGTCGGCGTCGATCTCCCGGATGGTCGAGGCCGTGGGAGAGATAGGAACGGCCGCCCAGGAGCGGCGCAACGGCATCCTCGGCCTCGTGAAACTGGCCCGCGACGGCGAGGAACGGGTCACCAAGATAGGCGAGGCGATAGCGGGCATCGTCGCGGCTACCGGCAGGATGGACGAGATGAACGAGTTGCTGGGTTCGGTGGCAGAACGGACGAACATGCTCGGCATGAACGCGGCGATAGAAGCGGCCCACGCGGGCGAGGCCGGCAAGGGCTTCGCGGTCGTCGCCGAGGAGATTCGAACGCTCTCGGAAACCGCCGCCGAAGGCTCGGGCTCCATAGCCGCGATGCTGGATCAAACGCGGCAGGTCGTGTCCGGCGCGTCGAAGGCGAGCGCGCACACCATCGAATTCTTCTCGCGGCTGATCGGGGAAATCCAGGATGTCTCGACGACGCTCGACGGTCTGCTGCTGCGCCTGAAGGATATCTCGGCAGGCACGTCGGGCATCTCGGAGGCGGTCAGGGGCTTCTCCGACCTGGCCGACTCGGCGGCACCGCCTTCCACGAGGCGGCGTCCAGGGCGGCAGCTTCAAGGGCGGTGGCCGCGGCCATGCGGCAGTCAGCCGCCCGCATGGCCGCCTCGTGCGACTCGCTGCTGTCGCAGGCCTCGAACCTGAACGAACTGGGCCGCGAGAACATCCACAGGATGGAAGAGCTGCGCGGCAAAATCGATAGCCGAAACAGGAGCTAGATGGCCTCGGGCGCGTCCCTGCGGAAGCACTTGCGGTCCTGGAACTTCAGTATCGTCTTGCGCAGGCGTATGAAATGGGGCGTCACCTCGACCATCTCGTCGTCGGCCAGGAACTGGATCGCGCGCTCGAGGGTCATCGGCTGTATAGGCGTCAGCGTCAGGGCCTCGTCCTTCAGGACGGAGCGCATGTTGGACAGCTTCTTTTCCTTGCACGGATTGACGTCGAGCTCCGAATCGAGGTTGTGCTCGCCGACTATCATGCCCTCGTAAACCTGCTCGCCGGGGACGACGAAGAGGTGGCCGCGAGGCTCGAGGTGATACAGCCCGTAGGTGACCGCCGCGCCGACGCGGTCGGAGACGAGCGAACCGGTGAAGCGGTTGATGATGTCGCCGCGGTACGGCTCGTAACCAGACAGGTACGAATTCATTATGCCCGTGCCCTTGGTGTCGGTCAGGAAGACGTCCCGGTAGCCTATGAGGGCCCGCGACGGTACCGAGAACTCGAGGTGGACGCGGCCGCCGTCATGGCAGGTATAGGTCAGCATGCGGCCCTTCCGGCTCGAAAGCTTGTCGGTGACGATGCCGGCAAAATCCTCGGCGCAGTCGATGAACAGGTGTTCTATCGGCTCCATCTTCTTGCCGTCCTTCTGCTTGAATATGACCTCGGGGCGGCTCACGCATATCTCGAAGCCTTCCCGCCTGAGCATCTCGATGAGTATCACCAGCTGGAACTCGCCGCGGCCCCGGACGATGAAGCCTCCTCCGGTCGTCACTTCCTCGACCTGGATGGAGACGTTGTTGAGCGTCTCCTTGCGCAGCCGCTCGAACAGCTTGAGCGACTGGACTTTCTTGCCGTCCATGCCGGAGAAAGGGGATGTGTTCACGAAGAAGTGCATCGCGACGGTTGGCTCGTCGACGACCAGGCGGGGCAGGGCCTTCGGGGCATCGCGGGTGCAGATGGTATCGCCTATGAACACGTTCTCTATGCCCGACAGGACGACGATGTCGCCGGTCTCGGCGTATTCCGCCTCGACTAGCTTGATGCCCGAGTAGGTGTGGAGCCTGGAAATGCTCAAGGCCTCGCGCTCGCCGTCTTCGCCTATGCATACCAGGCTGTCCTTGGAATGGGCCCGGCCGTTGATGACCTTGCCTATCGCCTGGCGGCCGAAGTAGTCGGAATACGAGAGGTCGGAGACGAGCATCTGGAATGGTTCAGACTTCGTGAATGCCGGAGGTTCTATGTCGCGGATGATGGAGTCGAGGAGGGGATGCAGGTTGTCGCTCTTGCCCTCCAGGGTATCCTGGGCTATGCCGTCGCGGCCTATCGCCCACAGCACCGGAAACTCGAGCTGGTCGTCGGTCGCTCCGAGGTCGATGAAGAGGTCGTATATCATTGACAGGACCTCGGCGGGTCTGGCGTCGGGACGGTCTATCTTGTTGACGACGACGATTATGGAAAGGCCGCCGGTCAGCGCCTTGCCCAGTACGAAGCGGGTCTGAGGCAGGGGGCCTTCCGAGGCATCGACGAGGAGTATTGCCCCGTCGACCATCGACAGCGCGCGCTCGACCTCTCCGCCGAAATCGGCGTGGCCCGGCGTGTCGAGGATGTTGACCTTGACCCCCTTCCAGATTATCGAGCAATTCTTGGCGGCTATCGTGATGCCGCGCTCGCGCTCCAGGTCCATGCTGTCCATGAGGCGCTCCTGCGTCTCCTGGCCTTCGCGGAAGACGCCGGACTGCCTGAACATGGCATCGACGAGAGTGGTCTTTCCGTGGTCGACGTGGGCTATGATGGCGATGTTTCGAATCGCGGGATTGACTGCGTCCTTGTGGGTCAAGTAATTGTCCTGGTGTGCTTTTTAAGGCGGGAGATTCCCCATCATACAGGATTTTGCCCCCGTTGGTATACAGACACTCGAACGGGGACAGAGCTCGGTAGCACAGTATCCGCACTTGCCAAACTCCGCGGGCAAGCCTAGACTGGCCTGCGGAAAAACATGAAGAAATACCTCGTGCTCGCGGGCAACATCGGCGCAGGAAAATCGACCCTGGTGGGACTGCTCGCGGACAGGCTCGGCTTCAGGCCGTACTACGAGCCTGTCGCCGAGAACCCCTACCTGGAGGATTTCTACGCTGACATGGAGCGCTGGGCGTTCCAGTCGCAGGCTTTCTTCCTGACCCACCGCGTCCGTTCCCACCGCGCGCTCATGGACGACCCTTTCTCGGTGGTCCAGGACCGCTCGATGTACGAGGACGCCGAGGTCTTCGCACGCAACCTTTTCGAGCGGGGCTCGATGAGTGCAAGGGACTGGTCCACCTACAGCGAGCTGTACCGCACACTGACGAGCC
>PGXR01000219.1 GCA_002839245.1 Spirochaetae bacterium HGW-Spirochaetae-7
GAGGTGAGGGGAATTGAACCCCTGACCTCTTGAATGCCATTCAAGCGCTCTACCAACTGAGCTACACCCCCGAAGCGAGGGGCAGTCTAGCGATGAAGTATGGATATGTCAAGCGGGACTTCGCTGCGACCCCCTGTTCAATTTTATTATAGGTCGAAGCGTTTTTTTGTTGACAGATCACATTTCCTGTTACTATTATTCTGTATACAAAACTCTCCATACAATCTGCTTATACAAGCTTGTTTGATTGGAGAGTGAAGGCAGGGCCAGTCCGTCTATGGATACGACAGCCCTGCAAGCTGAAGTTTTAGGTGCAAAATGCCCTCTAGAACTTCAACAACAAGTTACCAGGAGGTTTCCATGAAGATGTCAAAGAGCATTGCATTCCTCATTGTCGTACTTCTTTCGCTGACGGCCGCTTTTGCGAACGGCCAGAAGGAAGTTGCGTATCCCGAGCGGGATATCAGCGCCATCGTCCCGTTCGGCCAGGGCGGCGGTACTGATGTCTGGGCCCGCAAGGTCATGGAATCCATGGCAAAGGAACTCGGCGTCGCCATTACGGTAACCAACGTGACCGGAGGCAGCGCTGGCTCCATCGGCATTTCCCAGGTATGGACTTCGCCCCATGACGGCTACGTCCTGGCTGCCACGTCCGAAACCCCGGGCACCATACCGGTAACCACCCCGATCACCCAAACCTCCAAGGATTGGGATTACTTCATCGCCGGCGGCTCTCCCGGGCTTCTATGCGTAAACGCAAAGACAGCTGCAACGCTGAACATCGACACTCTTGACAAACTCGCCGCCTACGGCAAGAAAGCAGACCTCAAGATAGCCGGCACCACGGGTGGACTCTGGTTCGCCCTCGCGAGCCTCATTTCCGAGAAGAGCTATGGAAACTGGCCATTCACCTGGGTGTCCTACCCCGGTTCCGGCCCCGCCATCCTGGCGACCGTCGGTGGCATCGACGCCGACCTGGTGGTGGCGTCCGCCGGCGAAGTCAAGGATTACATCCGCTCCGGCCAGCTCATTCCCTTGGCCCACATGGATACCACGGCCTATAACTTTACCGCGAGTGCAAGTCCCATCTCCATCCCGGCGATAACCAAGTCCATCCCGGCGATCGCCAAGTACCTGCCGCTGCAGCAGTGGCTCGGCTTCCAGGTTCCCGCCGATACCCCGGCCGCGGTAAAGGCCAAGCTCACGAGCGCCTTCAAGGCCGCCATGGCCAACCCGGACATGACCAAGTTCGCCGCTGACCAGATTGCGGTGATCTTCAACAAGTCGGGCGCGGAGGCAAAGACCATGGCGCAGAAGTCGGAATCCAACCTGTGCTGGATACTGTTCGACCTGGGCAAGACCACCTATTCGCCTGCGGAACGCGGCATAGCCAAGCCCTGACGGACATAATATGATTCAAGGCGCGCTACTGCGCGCCGATGCCTACATAAACCGATCGCGCGGGCAGAGTACCCCCGCGATCGGTTTTCTGGAAGCAGCCCGGCACGACTCCTGCCTGGCAGAATATCCCGATGAGTGGTGGTATATCGTGCAAAAGAGCATCCTCAGGCGAGCCGACCTTCTTTTCAGCGTATTCCTGGCGCTGGGTTCACTATTCCTGTTATTCGAATCCATCAAGCTTTTCCTCAACCCGTTCCGACGGAAATGGGAGGCGGTGCCTGCCGAGGGGTTCAAGGAAACCTTTACCTTCTGGTATAAATCGCCCGCCATCCTGCCGCTGCTGGTCTCGCTGCTGTTGCTGGTATGCGCGCTGTCCCTCTTCCACGTTGCACGCAAGTCTGGAGCCCGCATAGACTTCCTCAAGAAGGATATGATCATGGCATTCCTGCGCAATGCCGAGTTCAGGGCATTCGTCATTACCGCCCTCCTCCTGTGCGTCTACGCATTCGCGCTCATTCCCCTGTGCAGGAATTATCTGAACATACTGCGCGGTTTCAGGGGTTTCCCCTTTTTCGTGGCTACGCTCGTCTACCTGCTTGCGATGATGCTGACCTTCGGCGACAGGAAGCCCAGCTACGTCTTCAAGTCTTTCACCATTTCCATCCTGACCTCGGGCGTCATCACCTATGCGTTCGGAACCCTGGCCAAGATACCGTTGCCGTGAACAGGAGTAATGCATGGAACTGCTCTACCTGATCGAGGAATTCCTCAAGATCATAATGAATCCTGCCGTCGTGCTCGTCCTGTTCGCTGCGACCGCGCTCGGAACGATAATCGGCGCACTGCCCGGGCTTACCGCCACCATGGGCATAGCCCTGCTGACGGGACTCACGTACAAGGTGCCGGTCACGTATACCTTCGCGATCCTCATGGGCATCTACGTCGGAGGCATCTATGGCGGGTCGATATCTGCCATCCTCCTCAATATTCCCGGTACCGCATCCGCGGCGGCTACGGCGATCGAGGGGAACCTGTTCGCCAAGCGCGGCAAGGCAGCCCTGGCGATCAAGGTGACTCGAACGGCATCGATTATCGGTACGCTCATCGGCGTACTCGCCCTCGCGCTGATAGCCCCGCAGCTCTCGAAGATCGCCCTGCAGTTCAGCGCCGTCGAGTATTTCCTCCTGGCCGTGTTCGGGGTGCTCATGTGCGGAAGCATCGTGACGAGCGACCTTACCATCAAGGGCTGGATAGGCGGGCTCCTGGGCCTGGTCATATCGTTCATAGGCTACGACGTGATTTCAGGCGCACCGCGCTTCGACTTCGGGAATATCAACCTGTCGGGCGGCATTTCACTCATACCGGCGATGATAGGCTTTTACGCGATACCCGAGGTGATCAAGGCTCTCGGCAAGATCAAGGCCGACGCGGCCTTGAAGGCGGAAGACATAGCCTCGGTTGCTAAGGAAAAGGGACAGGCCGTGGCTCGGGATCCCAATTCCTGGCTGGTCGCCTTCAAGCACATTCCTTTGATAATCCGCTCTTCCCTGATAGGCGTAGGCATAGGCGCGCTTCCCGGCGTAGGCGAGGACGTGGCCGCATGGATAAGCTACGACAATGCCAAGAAATCGACCAAGCACAAGGAACAGTGGGGCACGGGCGAATGCTATGAAGCCATCATAGCGCCGGAAGTAGCCAACAACGCCGCCATAGGCGGAGCGACCATACCCTTGCTCACGCTGGCCGTACCGGGCAGCCCCCCCGCGGCAGTGCTGCTCGGTGCCTTCATGATACACAACATCAGGCCGGGTCCCATGATCATGATCGACAGTCCGCGCTTCATCTTCTACATCGCCGCTCTGATTCTCGTCGCCGTGATCGCGCTCTGGGTCGTGGGCCTCTTGCTGGCCAGGCCGATGAGCAGCATACTCAAGATTCCGTCGGTCTTCCTCATGCCGATCATAGCGGTACTTTCCATAGTCGGGGCGTACGCGCTCAACCTCAAGCGCTTCGACATCCTCGTGGTCGTCGTGTTCGGCCTCCTTGGCTACATCCTCGACAAGATGCAGTATTCGGCGGCTCCGATAGTCCTGGGCATCATCCTTGGAACCATGATCGACGAGAACTTCCGTCGTGCCCTCATCGTCAACAAGGGAAATCCCGCTTTCTTCTTCACCAACAGCTGGATATCAATGGTATTCGCAGTGGTGATCGCGGTAGTGATTATCAAGCAGCTACTTCCCGAGCGACTGGCGGCAAAGGCGAATCTCAAGAGCCTGTACGGTTTCCTGAAATCGAGAGGCAAGGCCAAATAGGAACTGCTCGCGGATGATGGGATTACGCGGTACCGCAAGAAATGCCCGGAAGCGCTTCGCGCTTCCGGGCTTGCCATTTCAGCGAACCGACTGGCTCGTCCGTCTCAGGAATATATCTCCGGATTGAGGCAATCGGGCGCGGGTTCTCCGCGCAGCATGGCCAGCAGGTTGGCGGCTGCCTTGAGAGCCATCCCCTTCCGGCTCGCGAAAGTCGCGCTGGCGGTGTGCGGCGTCAGCACGACGTTCGACAGCGCCGCCAGCCCTTCGGTCAGCAGGGGTTCCTTCTCGTACACGTCAAGGCCCGCCCCGGCGATGACTCCGGCCTTGAGCGCCTCGAGCAAGGCCCTCTCGTCGATGACCGGGCCTCGGGAGGTATTGATCAGATAGGCCGTCGGCTTCATCCTGCGCAGGGTCTCCCGGTTGAACAGGTGCCGGGTCTCCGGGAGGAGAGGGACGTGGACGCTGACGTAATCGGAGCTGGAGAGCAGCTCGTCGAAGGTGACGAATACGGCACCGGTATCCCGCTCCAGGGCTTCATTCCGCCTGGCATCGGTATAGATCAGGCGCATGCCGAAGCCGACGCTCCTTGCCGCCATGGCCGCCCCGATGCGCCCCGCACCGACGATGCCGAGCGTAGCGCCGGTGATGTCGCCGCCGATGAACTGGAGCGGCCCCCAGCCCAGCCATGACCTGGAACGCATCACCGCATCCGATTCGACGACGCGCCTGGCGACGGCGAACAGGAGAGCCCAGGCCATATC
>PGXR01000220.1 GCA_002839245.1 Spirochaetae bacterium HGW-Spirochaetae-7
CAGTTCGTGGCGGACCACGACGCGGCCGAGCTCGTCGAATTCTCCCGCCTCGTCAACGAGCGCAACACGGAATACGAACGGGCCGGGCTCCTTCCCTACCTCCCTGTATGCGGCAGCGATTCGACCGGCCGCAATCCAAAAGTCCCAGGCATGGGATTCATCCGGGTAGACAGGCTGCAGGGTAAATTCAGGCGCAAATACGCCGAACGGCACATTGCGTTGCCGGACCTTCTGTCGGCGATGATAGAAACAGAGGGGAAACCTGTCCCACCGGAGTCGCTGGCATCGACGTCGGCCGTGCTGTGCATGGGAAAGACATCGAGCGGGTACACAGCCCGTATCGGTGACGAAGGCGAGTCTGGCATGGAGCAAATCCCGCTATCTCGCGCATGGCGCTACCTCAATCCGGGCCTGGTGAATCTCATGCATGTCATGGTCGGATTCCTGGTCGCGCAAAGGTTCATAGGCGTTTCATACGCATTCCTGTGGCTCTTCATAACCGGGTTCAGGAATTCAATTGCCGATCTCGTCGCCGGCCGCGGGACGCGAATCAGGGAATGGAACCTAAAGAGCGTCAATTTCGGGAATGTCGCCAGGTCCCTGTTCTGGACAGGGTTCTCGGTGCCCATCCTCGGATTCGTCAAGGCGAAATTCGACGTTCTCTGGCCGGGCCCTGCCGACGGCCTGCTGTTCGATGCCGTCAAATTCTTCTTCATCTCCTTTTCAAACGGCCTTTACCTGGCGGCCCACAACACGCTTCGCGGTTTCGACAGGAAGGTCGTCAGGGCCAACTTCTTCAGGAGCGTCCTGGCCTGGCCCTTCGCCACGATCACCGCCCCGCTGGGCAACCTGCTCGGCATTCCCAGCATAGTGCAAGCGAAAATTTGGTCCGACTTCGTGGCAGGCTTCATAGAGGGAGGGGCGAAATACGTATCGGTCCTCAAGCTGCGCCGCAGGGATCTGGAGGAGATAATTCCACAGGTAATCTCGGGAGACGAAGAGGAACGATGCACCGCCCTCCTCGACCTCCTGTTCTTGTTCCGGGAGGAACCCCGCACGGCGAGCTCGCTGGTCACCATCCTGGCTCCGGACTATCGACCCCTCGGCATTTTCAAGGTCGATTCCGATACGAAACCTTGCTCGTTCGACGACCTGCACAAGGCCGTCATGGACGAGCGCTTCGACAGCAACTTCGTGGACTTCATGCTGGCCAGATACACTCCTGACATGTCGGTCGAACTCCTGGACCTAGCCACCATCACGCTGCCGTCGTTCCGCACCTGGCTAGGCAGCCATGCCAGGCGCTTCCGCCAGGTGAAGGCAGGCCTGTGATGCGGCTCAGTACTCGTCGTCCCCCACGAGTTCCGCCTCCATTTCGTCGCAAACCTCGGCGACGAAGTAAACGATGTCCTTGAGTCCATTCGGTGTCAGGTCGACGGGTACCTTTGTGGTATAAAGGAGCCAAAACTCCCCGTCATCAGCCTCCTCTATCGCCCAGGCGCCTATCTTGCTCGTCGAATTCATGTTCAGGATGTAGTGGATGGTCTCCTCGCCCGGATACTCGTCGAGCACCGCCGCTACCGACCATATCTCGCGCAGTTCGACGCTACGATAGGTTTCCGTCTTTGAGACGATGAACACCAGCTGTGACCGGTCCGCGTCGTTGTCCATCGTATAGACGACCTTGTAGTTGTTTGAAGAGTTGACGGAATACTTGAGCCCGATGGAATCGAGGGCCTGCTTGATCCGTGGATCGGCCTGGTCCTGTGCCCAGGCCGCCATTGCGGCAACCGACATGGCGGCGAAAAACAGGAAGGATTTGCGCATGTTCATTGAATTCTCCTTTATTGGCAGCCACCCGGAAACTTTTCAAGAATCGTTTGTTCGCGGAAAGCTTGACGGAAAATATGGCGCAGGTTCGCGCAAAAAACAACGCTGAATTTTCCTTCCAGGCGCGTTAGACTCTGTAGTAGCTTTAAAAAAGTCGCGGAGGACAATCGATGACCGTCGTGATAGCAGAGGACGAACGGATAATTGCCCTCGGCTTGTCGATGATGCTGAAGCGACTGGGACACGAGACCAGGGAATTTTGTACCTCAGGAGAATGCTGCGTCGAAAGCGTGGAGCGGGAACGCCCCGACGTCGTCTTCATGGATATCATGATGGATGGACCGATGGACGGCATCGAGGCAGCTCTCATCGTGCATTCCCGATTCGGTACGCCGGTGATATTCACGACAGCCTATGATGACCCGGCAACCAGGGAACGGGCCGCTGCCGTTAGCCCGATGGTCTTCCTGACCAAGCCCGTCAGCAGCGACATGCTCAGTCTCGCCCTCAAGGGCATCGAATCCAGCCCCGGCTGAGCCGCGCCTCGGCTGATCTGGCGTGGGCTTCGAGCCCTTCCGCCCTCGCCAGTGTAGCCGTATCGCTTGTCAGCCGCTCGTCCGCGCCGTCCAGTTCCAGCCAGGTCCGTATCCGGAGGAAATCGAATACCGAAAGACCGCCGTAGCTTCTGGCCCTGCCGGAGGTCGGCAAGGTGTGGTTGGGTCCAGCGCCGTAGTCGCCGAGCGCTTCGGCGCTGGCGCATCCCAGGAAAACGGCGCCGGCGTTGCGGCACGTTGCGGAGAAAGCGCGCGGCTCGACGATTGCCAGCTCGAGGTGTTCCGGAGCGAAGCGGTTGGCGGCTTCGGCGAGCATGGCGCGGTCGGGCGACACGAAAGCCCAGCCGTTGGCCAGGGCCGCCCGCGCGATGTCCGCCGATTCGAGACGGTACCCGGCCAGCTCGGCGAGGCATGAGGCGAGCGCACGTTCGACCGCCACGACTACGGCTTCGGAACTCGCGGCGAGCGCGGGTACCGCGTCAGGATCGTGCTCGGCCTGTGCGAGGAGGTCCCAGGCGACCGTCACCGGGTCGGCCGATTCGTCGACGACCACGAGGAGCTCGCTCGGTCCGGCCGGCGCGTCGCACCTGACAAAGGCCTGGGCGATGCGCTTGGCGGCGGCGACCCAGCGGTTGCCGGGCCCCACCACCACGTCGCGCGGAGCCAGGGGGCCGGCTCCGTGGACGAAGGCCGCTATGGCCTGGGCGCCGCCGGCCGCCAGGAGCATGTCGACGCCGGCGACCGCGCAGGCCGCGAGCACGACGGGCACGGGACGCGGGCAGGCTACCGCGACGTCGGCGACGCCGGCGCGCCTGGCGACCAGCGCCGTCATGAGGACTGTCGAAGGCAGGGGGTAGCGGCCGCCAGGCACGTAGCAGCCCGCCCGCTCTACAGGCACGACCGTCTGCCCGGCCCTGCCGCCGGGAACCTCCACCGCGACAGGGCCAAGCGCGGCGAGCTGGGCGGCCGCGAAGGAGCCGACACGGGCGGCGGCCCCCTCGAGGGCCGACCTCTGGTCCGCGGGCAGCGAGCCGAGCGCGGCATCGAAATCGGCCGGACCATACCACAGCCGCCCCTCGTTGCCGTCGAGCTCGCGTGCGTAACGCCCGAGCGCGGCCTCGCCGCCCGAGCCCACGGCGTCCATGATGGATCGCACGGTCGCCTCGCAGGCGGGGTCATCGGCGGGCCGCGAACGTGCGCCCAGCTCGTCGAGTCCTACGCGCCTCAGTGAATACCGGTCTTCCATGGCTCGTTTCCCTTCTCCGCGTACGGCAGCTTGGCATTGCCAGGCCTCCTCGTCACGCGCATCGCGCGGCCGTCCAGGACGCGCTCGACGTCGGACAGGCTCGCCCCTTCGCGGGCCAGCTTGACAGCGGCGAAGTACAGGAGGTCGGCGGCTTCCTCGGCCGATCTCTCGGGGCCTTCCGCCTCGCACAGCTCGGCAGCTTCCTCGGCCAGCTTGGCCGCCAGCAGGCCGGGCTCGGTAAAGAGCCGCGCGGTGTACGAGCCTTTGGGCGCCGAGCCGCCGGAAACCTCGGCAAGCCGCTTCGTCGTCGTCGCGGTCAGCAGCCCGAACCCCTTCCTGTCGCCGCCGAACCCGTCCGGACCGGAGGCGCCGAAACACGTCCTGGTGCCGCGGTGGCAGAAGCCCCCGCCGGACTGGCGGACGGTGAAACGCAGCGCGTCGCGGTCGCAGTCGGCATCGATGCGGACAAGCACCTGGCAGTCGCCGCTCGACTCGCCCTTGCGCCACAGCCCGCGCTTCCTGGAGCGGTACACGCCGGCGCGCTCGGCTATGGCCGCGCGGAGGCTGTCGAGGTCCGAATACACCAGGCCGAGCGCGACTCCCGCTTCGTCGCATACCACCGTCGGCCACAGTCCGTCTGCGCGGTCGGTGTTCATGCACGCCGCCAGGGCCTCGGCCGGGTCGAGGATCCCCTTGTACAGCGCCATCCCCACCTGGGCGTCGGCTCCCATCGCGTCGAGCGCGGCCACTTCGGCAGCGCTCGTGATGCCTCCGGCCAGGATAATGCTCCCGTCGAAGCCGGTCTTGCGGATGGCTTCTACCATGCGCTTGGCGGCTGCGGTG
>PGXR01000221.1:0-4444 GCA_002839245.1 Spirochaetae bacterium HGW-Spirochaetae-7
GAGCGAGGGCCCGAGGCTCGGTGCTCGCGTCCGACGCCTTCTTCCCCTTCCCCGATTCCGTCGAGGTAGCGGCCGAGGCGGGCATCAGCGCCATAGTCCAACCGGGCGGGTCGATACGCGACGCGGAGAGCATCGCCGCCTCCGATGCCGCCGGCATCGCCATGATCGTCACCGGGGTCAGGCACTTCAGGCACTAGTCTACGCCCACCCTGCCGGACAGGTCGAACGGCAGGGCGAATTCAGGCAGGAACTCGAGGCCAGTCCCGATCCGTCCGGTTCCGGTCAAGCGATAATCCACGACTGAACGCCGTATCACCCGGTCAAGGAGAGATCGATCCATGTCGGTAAAATTCATCGTCAGGTAGAGGCTGGCCGCCGAGCTTCCGGTCGCGGGGACGATAAAGGGCTTCGAAAGGCTGCCGCTCGCCCAGTACCGGCCTTCGCCGTACAGCCGATAGTCGAGCGATGCGAAGGCCAGCGGAAAGGCGTTGGGGTTGCGGACTTCCAGAGTGACGCCGAGCCTCGTGTTGATAAGCTCGTCCTTGAGTATTTGTATGGAGCTTATGACGAGGGCAGGAAGCATGACGCGGGGGAAACTTCCCTCGACGGAAGCTGTCGAGCTTCCGGTAATGCCGTCGGGGCAGTGGAACGAAAGCGTCGCCTCCAGCAGCACCGACACAAGCGGCGAATCGCCTGGAGGCGCGTCCAGATCGAAGCTCAATGTCACCGTAGAGCTCTCGCCTGGCGCCAACTTGGCCGGGTCGAGTTCGCGCCCGCCTTCGAGCCTGGACCCGCCAGCGATCGCCGCATAGTCAAGCGACGCGGGGACTACCGCCTGCCCGCCGGCGTTAGTCAGCCTCAGATCAAGCGAGACGTGGACGGAGTCGAGGTCGATTGCCTGAAACTCTACCCGGCTGAAGGAAAAATCGATGGCGGCTGCCTTGGCCGGCCCGGGAGCCGGTTCCCTGCTGGCGCAGGAGAGCGCAGCCAGGCACAACGCGGCGGCCATGGCGGCGGATGCTTTCAAACGGAGGAGCCCTTGCCGGCGTCCTTCTCGATCCGCCTGTTTCGGAGCCACAGGCCCGCGTCGATCGACACCATCGTGGCGTTGAGCGCATAAAGCCAGACGACGAAATCAGGCTTGTACAGAAGCTTGTTGACGATACCCGCCGCGTAGCCCGCGATGACGATCAGCAGGAACACGAGGCTCTTGCCGTCGGTCCGCCTTGTCTTCAGCGACTTGGCTATCGAGACCGGCCAGGCGGCACCGAAACACAACAACATGATGACCTCGAAAATACTCATGGTTTCCTTTCCGCCAAAACGCTTACAACAGCGCGCTGAAGTAGGCCCCTGCGCCGCTCATGATCATGTCCACGGATACGGCGGTGAGCACGAGTCCCATCAACCGCTCGATGGCCGAGAGGAGCTGCACGCCCAGGAGCCGCTTGAAGGTAGAAGACAGGAAAAGGCTTGCCAGCGTCAATGCCATCGAAATGGCCAGGGCTCCTATCCATTCAGGCATCCTGGACGGATCGTCGGCCGCTACAAGCATCGCGGTCGCTATCGCCGACGGACCGGCTATCAGCGGTACCGCGATGGGCACTATCAGCGGCTCGCCGTCGGTAGGGCCTTCGCCCATCCGGGCGCCGGCGGCCGGGAAGATCATGTTGATGGCGATAAGGAGGAGGATCACGCCGCCGGCCGCCTTGAGGCTGGCGTCGCCGATGCCCAGGACCGACAAAGCCCCGCGGCCGCCCACCATGGCCAGCAGGAGTATGCCGAAGGCGACGGCCACTTCGCGGAAAATGACGCTGGCCTTCCGTACGGCGGGGACGCGCTCGAGAGCGGTGATGAAGAGCGGGATATTCCCCAGCGGGTCGGTGACGAGGACAAGGATAAGCGCGGCGTGAAGGAAACTGTTTTCCATGAGGAACCTCCGGGGAATCCGCGATCAGAAACCGCTGACCCTCTTGCCGCAGAGCATGTTTTGGTAACAGCGGACGCAGCCGGGGAAAATGCCGTCTTTCGATCTCTTGAGAGCCAGCCTGAATTTCTTCGCGCGTTCGCCGTTGTATATCTCGAAAAACGGGGTCTCGCGTATGTTTCCCAGGGGATAGTCGTTGTAGTCGGCGCAGAAATGCACATCGCCGTTGTAGTCGACGTTGGCCTGGCTCCACGGCACCGAGCACTGCGTGCGGACCGGCGCGTCGAGCTTGCCGTAATATATGTCGATCTTGTCCGGCTCGAGGGCAGGCACGGTGATTATAGGGTGGTCGATGTCCATCGCATGTATCCTGGACAGGATGTCGAAAAGTTCCTTTCCGTCGATGCCCTCGTTGTATCCCGTAGCGTAGCCCGGCAGGCAGGTGATGTCGGTATCGAGCTCGCGCTTCATGTACGCGCGCTGCTCCTCGACTATCGCGTCGTCGGTGTACGTGCCGAGGTTGTAGATGTGCCACGCGAGCTTGAAGTCCCTGGTCGCCTCGGCGAGCGCGTAGAGGTCCCTGTAGTTCAGGTTGTTCACCGTGGTGACGACGCCCATGTAGGGGTAGTGCGAGCCCTGGAGCGCCTTCTCCCGGTTGATCGCCTCGAAACCCGCGATGACGCGGCGGTAGGAGCCCTCGCCGCGGATGCGGTCGTTCGTGGCCTCGAAACCGTCGAGCGACACGAACAGCGCGTGCCATTTTCGCTCGACTATTTCCTTGGCGTACTTCTCGAGGAAGGTGCCGTTGGTATTGACGCTGACGGTAAGGCCGGCCTCCATCATGTAGTCGACGAGAGGAAAGAGGTCGGGGTACAGGAAGGGTTCGCCGCCCCACAGGTAGACGACGGGCTTCTTGTGCTTGATCTGGTCGACGAGCCGCATGTAATCCTCGAGCGGCACTATCTTCTTCGATTCCGCGGCCGCGAAACTACCCTTGAGCACGCCTTTGTCTCCGCGCTGGCCGCACATCACGCAGCGCAGGTTGCACAGGGGAGTCAGCCTGAAATAGATCAACCCGAGCTCGTTGGTCGTAGCAGGATGGAAGAAGTGGTCGACGAGCATCGACTTCTTGCCGGCGAAAAAACTGGCTGCTATCCTCTTGGCAAGCACTGGGTCTTTCTTCAGGAGCTGGGGGACCACGGAAAAATTCGTATTCATGACGTCATCCTGAGTACTGGATATGCTCGTTAGACGAGCGAATCGAGGAAATGTTTCATTATCGCCGGAGGCACCGTCCTCGGCAGGAGGCCGAACAGGAAGGCCGCGAAGCGGTTCCTCGCTCCCGCTATGGCAAAAGCCCGCCGCCGACCGAGCGCGGCAAGCCCGACAGCCGCCACCTCATCGGCCCCCAAGCTGTTGGATGCCGAGAATTTCCTGTACGCGGCGCTGGCGATTCCCGCGTTGTCGTCGAAGTCCGTCCGCACGTAGCCGGGGAGCAGGCAGGTGACGACGACGCCAGAGCCGGAAAGTTCGGCGCGCAGGGCCAGGCTGTAATAGAATACGTAGCTCTTCGTAGCCGCGTACGACGCGAAATAGGGCGTGGCGTTGAGGCCCGCGAACGAGCCCACGTTGAGGATGCAGCCGGAACCGCGGGCCTTCATGTCGGCGCCGAACAGCGCGCAGAGGCTCGTCAAGGCCGAGACGTTCAGGTTGATCATCGACTCGACGCCGGCGGCGGGCAGCGAGAGGCTTTCCCCGAAAAGGCCGGAACCCGCGTTGTTGACGAGCAGGTCGACGACTAGCCCCTTTTCGACGCACGCCGCGTGCAGCCGCCCGGCCGCACCCGGTTCCGACAGGTCGACCGGCATGACCACCGACTCGTCCGCGCGCGTTCCGGCAAGGCCCGCCTTTACCGCCTGCAGCTTGGCCTCGTTGCGCCCCACCAGTACCAGGGCCCAACCCTCGGCCGCCAGCCTCGACGCGAATTCCTTGCCAATACCGCCAGAAGCACCCGTGACGAGCGCGTACGTGTTACTTGATTCCATCGCTCATTTATAGACCAGATCCCCGATAAGTAAAAGCCCGCGCAGTGGCCAGGCAATGCCAGCGGCGGCCGTCCTCGGCCATCGAGCCGCCAGCGCGCCTTCGGAATACGCGCCGCTGGTCAAATTTGCGGTATTGGGGTTAATGGCGTAATATAAGGCCGATGAAGGCGCTTGGTTCAAGGAGACATTCGATACGACGCTGGAATTCCATGTTTTTTTTCTGCATATCGCTGCTAGCCGCCATTCCGGTTCTTGCACAAGGGACGGGGACAAGGACCGTCGCGGTAGGTGGTGACTGGGCCGATCCTCCGTTCACCTATCTTGACGAGGGGGGCAAGCCGGCGGGTTTCACCGTTGACCTTGTCCGGAGGATCGCCGAAACGGCGGGGTTGAACGTCACCTTCGAGCTGACATCGCGAGCGGAGGCCAAGGCGAAGCTGGAGCGGGGCGGCGTCGACATGCTGGCGGGCAT
>PGXR01000221.1:4566-7733 GCA_002839245.1 Spirochaetae bacterium HGW-Spirochaetae-7
TCGTTCCAAAAGGTTCGTCGATACGCGGCCCCGCCGACATCGCCGACAAGCGCATCGCCGTCCAACGTGACGATATCGGCCACGAATTCCTCAGGAACAACGGCATCGGCGCCGCGCTCGTGGTGGTCGATGACCTGAGGAAACAGTTCGACGCGGTGCAACGGGGCGACGCTGACTGCGCCGTACTGTCGCTGCTTCAGGGCTCGCGGGCAGGCAGGGACAAGTCATACGCGACCCTCAGGTCAGTCGGAGCGCCGTTGTTCAGGGCGGAATACTGCATTACCGTGCGCGAGGGATACCGGGAACTTCAGGACATCCTCAATGAAAGCCTGAGCACGGTCCGCGTCAACGGCGACTACGATGCGATCTACAAGCGCTGGTTCGGGAACTTCCAGTCGGGGATAGCCGACAACCGCATCATTGGCATCATGGAGGCCATGGTAGCCACCGCCATGACGCTGGCAGGATTGGCCACGCTCTGGGCCGCGGCGGCCTTGGCCAGGAAGAAGCAGGCTGCCGCGGCGCTTGTCCTGGAATCAAGGCGACACGCCGAAACCCAGGACCGCCTCCGCGTCGCGCTGGCAGAATCCGAGTCGGCCAGGCTCGAAGCCATGGAAGCAGTACGCGACAGGTCATCATTCATCGCCTCGGTCAGCCACGAACTCCGAGCGCCGCTGCATGGAATCCTCGGCGCCGCCGAACGCCTTTCAAACACCAAGCTCGACGACGAGCAGGCCGCGACGCTGTCCATGGCGCGCAGTTCGGCAGCACAGCTGAACAGGGTGCTTTCCGGCCTCCTTGAATCCGCGGGCAACCAGGCGAGCCTCGAGGCGAACCTGGCCGCATGCTCGCAACCGAAAGCCGAGGCGGTCGCCGGACGGCCCGAGGCCAGCTGCGTCGAGGGCGCCGTCGCGACAGCCAGCCCGCCGGGCGGGACACGCGGCTACGGCAAGGCCATAGTCGCCGAGGACGAAGCCATCAACAGGATCCATCTCAAGCGGGTCCTCGAGACAGCCGGCATCGAGGTCAGGCAGGCGGTGGACGGCAAGGCCGCGCTGGACGCAGCCTCGGACGGTTCATGGAGCTTCATCCTCATGGACGTCAGCATGCCCAGGATGGACGGCCTCGAAGCGACGCGCTCGATCCGCGCGCTGGAAGCGGCACGCGGCGCGGGCCACGTACCCATCATCGCGCTGACCGCCCATTCCACCGCCGAGGACAGGGAAGCCTGCGCCCGGGCCGGCATGGACGGCTTCCTGTCCAAACCGTTCAGCGAACAGGCTCTTTGGCTTGAAGTCGACAAGACCATCGCGACCCTGGGAACGTCCTCGGCTCCACAGGGAGGCGGTCCGGAGGATTATTCGACAAACCCCGCCTCGTAGTGCTACAATGCTCCGTCCCCAGGGCGGAGGTTCAGATGGGTTTATTCGACACGTTCATTTTCGATTCGCCGATCGCATGCAGCGAATGCGGCAAGCCGATCAAGTCGGCCCAGAGCAGGAACTTCGGCTCGTCACTCGATACGTACAGGGTCGGCGACGCTGTCAGGGACTGCGACATCAGGCTGGGCATCGTCAAGGAGCAGTGCTATTGCGACTCGTGCTCAGGCTTGAACGGAGCCAAGGAAAACGACACGTGGCTGGTCATCTGGCACGGGGTCTACGCAGGAGCCTATGCCAGCTACGAATCCGCCGAGATCAGGCTCAACTCGATTGACCGCTCCACGCTCCTGGAATGGCACAGCCGGCACCAGACGGAAAAGGAAGAGTGGCAACGCCGTTTCCGCTCGTTCTACGCCGCCATCGAGGAGTGGCACCGCTATTCGGTCGCCGAGGACAAGAAGGCGTTCCTCAAGGAGCCGCTGGCCTTCATCCGCAGCAACCTGCTCGAGTACATCAAGTCGGACGATCCCCTTGGAGCCATCCTCGAAGGGTACAAGAGGGACAATGACACTACCGATCTCGACGGGAGCGACCTTTCAGGCTAGCGGGCGGGATTGTCCCTCTCGCCCGTCCCGGTTAGACTGCCTCCATGGCAACACGGTCCAAGTCGCATTCCACCGCCTGCGCTGAATCGGGACCCGGCATCGACGACGTAGAATTCATGCGCCTCCTGAATGCCTTGACGGAGGCTGCCCTCGACACGAACGACCTCGTCAGCATGGTACAGGCGCTCGCGGACCGCATGGCCGAAATTATCGCCGCCGACGGCTGCTACATCACCTTCTGGGACGCCGAGCGGCGAGTGACCGTGCCGGCAGCGGCCTATGGCCCCTATCGAGCATCGTATACGTCCTTCATCCAGGAACCGCAGGAACAGACGTTTACGGCGGCGATCGCCGCGGCCGGCCACTCCCTGGTAGTCGAAGACGCGCTGGTCTCCCGCTACGTCAGTTCCAGGATAGCATCCAGTTTTCCCGCCAGGTCGCTCCTGGGCGTGCCGATGCTTTCAGACGGCAGGATACTGGGCGCCGTCATCATCAGCTTCGATACCCTGCACCGATTCACGGAACGGGAAATATCGCGAAGCGAGCATGCCGCACGGCACATCTCGTTCGCCGTGGCCAAGATGCAGCTGCTCGAAGAGGAGAAGCACAGGTCGGAGGAATTGTCCGCCCTCAATCGCATCGGAATGGCTATCAACTCCGGGCAGGACTTCGACCGGGTGATAGAAACCATATTCGAGCAATGCAGGAGCATCATCGACCTTGACACCTTCTACCTGGCCATCTACGACGAAGAGAAGAATGAACTGAGGTTCCCGCTCTTTTACGACGGCGGCGAATTGCTTGTCATGGATACACGCAATATCGGGGAAAAGCCGGGCATGAGCGGCCACATAATCCATACCCGCCTGCCGCTCAGCATTCCAGACGCATCGATCCCGGAAATCCAGGCCGCGTACAACATCATACAGGCAGGCGGGATTCCGGCCAGGGCGTACATCGGAGTACCGCTCCTGTACCGCGACAAGGTGCTGGGAGTCCTGTCTGTCCAGAGCAGGCAGGCGAACGCCTATTCGGTCCACCACGTACAGCTGGTCGAGACGATAGCCGCGCAGTCCGCCATAGCGATCGAGAACGCCAGGCTCTACGACGAGCTCCGGCTCCTGTCCAGCACCGATGGCCTGACCGGCATCTTCAACTACAGGAGCCTGATGGAACTGGG
>PGXR01000222.1 GCA_002839245.1 Spirochaetae bacterium HGW-Spirochaetae-7
CGGGGTCGTGTAGGGAGTAGTGGTGAGCACGCCTATGCGCGCATGCCGTTCCACGACCCTGTCGAGGATAATCGAGTCCAGCTGGACGAACGGGACGGAGACGGCCTGCCTGGCATAGTCCGTGGCCCTGGGCATCAGGCTACAGCATGAGACGATCAGTTCGCACCCGGAACGCTCCAGCCCGTCGCCGAAGTTGGCCCACCGCAGGAGGTTGCTCTTCGGTGTGACGCCGATGGGCGACTTGAAGTTGTCGATCTTCACGTTGCCGTCGTATACATGCACGGTCACCACGCCCGGCAGGTTGGCCTGCGCGAAGCGGTTGACCATGCCGATGGTCGAGGGAGTGGTATGCAGGAAGCCGACCTTCCTGCCGGTCTTGTCAGCGCTCATCGCGTCAAGCCTTCGGCCACTCGAAGAACTCGACGAGGCCTATGTACTTGTGCCTGAGGAAGCATATCCGGTTCTTCTGGAACACTCCGCTGGTGATCGGCTCGTGTATCGTGTACTCGCCGGTAGCCATCAGCTCGGCTACCGTCTCGTCGATGTCCTCGACGTCGTAGCAGATGTGCTGGAGCGCGACCGGCGCCGCGGAGCTATCCAGCGGCTCGATCGCGAACGACGGCTTCGACAGATCGGCCACCTGCATGATCTCCACTATCGCATCGCCGAGCCTAACCCGTTGCACGTACATGTTCTTGGGGACATGGTGCTTCACGTCATCGTGGACTTTCTCGAAGCCCATCAGGAGATACGCGTCTACGGTTTTTTTCAGGTCCTTCGCGACGAAGCCTAGATGGTTGAGTTTCATGGCCAGATTCCTTCCAGCTGCCCGGGGCAGGTAGTATGGTCGTCCGGGGAAAGGCTTCGGCCCGCCCCGGACGGGTCTGTCAGTCGTTGGTAAGTACCACCTTGATCTCGTTCGATTTGCCGCCGGCCAGCTCCTCGAATATCCTCGGACCGTCAGACATGGGCAGAACGGACGTGATCATCCGCTTGACATCGAGTTTGCCGTCGGCGATCATCTGCAGGCCCTCCCGCATCTCGGTCGTGTACATGTAGCTGGTCAGCAGCTTGAGCTCCTTGACGACCGCATGCTTGTACTCGATTTCCATTTTCGGGGACGCCATGCCTACGAGCATCATGGTTCCGCCGTTGCGGACTATTTCGATGCCCGTGTTGACGGTCGCGGGGACTCCGGCAGCGTCGAAGACGATGTCGACGCCCAGACCACCGGTCAGTTTGCGCACTTCGGCCGGTACGTCGCCGTTCGAGTTGACGCCGTCGGTCGCGCCGCACT
Source organism: Spirochaetae bacterium HGW-Spirochaetae-7 (assembly GCA_002839245.1). Classification (GTDB taxonomy): domain Bacteria; phylum Spirochaetota; class Spirochaetia; order Treponematales; family UBA12059; genus SZUA-370. The sequence continues at coordinate 1,298 of PGXR01000222.1, forward strand.
GTTTGGCCATCGCCAGCCGGTTGTCCAGCACGTCAATCGCGATGATCTTCGAGACGCCGAACGACTTCAGGCACATGATGGCCATCAGGCCGATCGGGCCGGAACCGAATACTGCCGCGGTCTTGCCCTTGATGTCTCCGAGATGCTTGGTCGCCCGGAGCGATATCGACAGCGGCTCCACCAGCGCGCACTCGTTGAACGAGACGTGGCCGGGCAGGCTCATGATCTTCTCGGCCGGCGCGATCACGTAATCCGCCATGGCGCCGTTGTAGCCGCCGGCCTTCATCGTGGTGCCGATGATGTAACGATTGTCGCATACGTTCTGGAGGCCGTCCTTGCAGTCCTGGCACTTCCCGCAATAGAGGTTGGTCACGACGCCGACGCGGTCGCCGGGCTTCATTCCGGAAACGCCTTCGCCCAGCGCGGCTATCTCTCCTGAAAATTCGTGACCCATGACGAGGGGCGCGATGCGCATGGCCGATCCGCCCTTGTAGCCGGAAAGGTCCGAACCGCAGATCGAGACCGCCCTTACCTTGACGAGGACCTCGCCCTTCTTCGGTACGGGCGTCGGAATCTCTTCATACTTGAGGTCGCGCGGTCCGTGGTATACGAGAGCTTTCATATTTTTCTCCTTATGCCCGGTAGGGGCTGATGCCATGCGCCTTGAAGAATCGCAGACCTTCCTTGATTTCCGATGGATAATCCTTGAACACTGAAGCCTCGATCGAGATTATTCCCTTGTAGCAGATCTTCTTCAGCGAATCGAGGAAGGGCGCGTAATCGAATCCGTCGTCGAGCCTCGGGACGATCCGCTCCGGGAACACCGTCATCGGGTTGTCGAGGTGCACGTGCTTGATGAACGGCTCGTACTTCGCTATCTCGTCCAGCGGCCTTCCCAGCTCGACCATGTACCGGTAGTCCACGAAGGTCTTCAGGTTCGGCCTGCCGTATTTCTCGATGAAAGCCACGGCCTCCGGCAGGTTGTTGACGATGTTCGACAATTTCTTTCCCAGCGGCTCGATGAGGACGGTGATGTTGTGCTCCGCCGCGATGTCGAGGAGCATGGTGAAGAATTCGTCGAACTTCGCGGCGGCTCCGGGGATGTCGCCCTCGGTCGGCTGGCTGCGCGCCTTGCCGTTCCCGAACACGAAATACCGTGCGCCCATCTCCGCGGTCCTGCCAGCTGCCTTCCGCAGGAAGTCCCGATAATAAACCAGATCGAACGAAGGATCCGAAATCCGGCAATCGAGCGGAATGGGATTGTCGAATACGTCGGCCGGTATACCGCACGACCTGAGCTTTGCGAGCGCCGCCTTGTACTGCGCATCGTCGAAACCCATGATCTCCCTGACGTGCAGCTCGGCGCAGTCGTAACCGGCGGCCGCGATGTCGTCGAGATCCTTGATGAAACCGAAACAGCTCAAACGCATGTGCATCATCGCAACCTGCTATTTCACGTACCCGAACAGCCGCGGCAGGAATAGCGACAGCGGTTCGAAATAGGTGACGAGCATGAGGGTGACGATCTCGGCCGCCAGGAAAGGCATTACGGCTTTCGACACCTTCTCGATCGACAGCTTCGTGATTCCACAGACGACGTAAAGGCACAGGCCCACTGGCGGCGTTATGAGGCCAATCATCAGGTTCAGTACGACGATGGCACCAAGCATGACCGGTTCTATCCCAAAGGGCTTGGTTATGGTAAGCAGTATCGGGACCAGGATGATAAGCGCTGCGGTTCCTTCCATGAAGGTTCCAATGATGAGCAGGACAACGTTGATCGCGAGCAGCAGCATATACTTGTTGGTGAAGACCTCCGCCACGTACAAGGCCATTCGCATCGGGACTTCCTCGGTCACGAGCGCCCAGTTGAATACGTTGGAGCATGCTATGACCAGGAAAACGACGCCCGAAGTCTTTGCCGTTACAAGGAAGGCTTCCTTTATTTTTTTCCCATTGAGTTTTTTGTAGACGAACAGGCCGATGACAAGTGCATAGACCACGGCGACGGCCGAAGCCTCGGTTGCCGTGAAGATGCCGCCGAGGATGCCGCCGAGAATGATCAAGGGCATCATCATCGGGACAATGCCGGCTATCGAAGCGCTGACAATCTCCTTGAAGGTTGGCCAGCGGGCGGCTCGCGGATAGTTCCTACGCTTCGAGATGATGGCGTTGACCACCATCAGGCTGAAGCCGAGGAGTATGCCGGGGAACATCCCCGCGAGGAACAACGCGGCCACCGACGTCGAACCGACAAGGGAGTAGACCACGAATGGAATGCTCGGCGGGATGATCGGACCGATCACCGAGGATGAACAGGTGACCGCCGCGCTGAAATCCTCGTCGAAGCCTTCCTCCACCATCGCCGGTATCAGCATCGATCCAAGGGCAGATGTATCCGCGACCGCCGATCCGGTTATCCCGGCGAAGAACATCGAAGCGACGATGTTGACATGTCCGAGTCCACCTCGGAGCCTGCCCACATAGATTGAAGCCAGATTGACCAGGCGGGTAGTGATGCCGGAGCTGTTCATCAGCTCGCCGGCGAGCACGAAAAACGGTATGGCCATGAACGGGAACACGTCAATGCCGGTGAACATCCGCTGGGCAATAAGGCCGAGCGTTATTCCCTTGGAGACCAGGAACAAAAGGCTCGCCGTCCCGAGGCTGAAGGCTATCGGCACGCCGATCAAAAGCAACACAATGAAAGAAACCATCGATATCAGCATTTGACAGTCCTACTTGCCTTCAACGGGGGCTTCGGGTTCCCAGCGGAACCCGATGAGAAATAGTACGTTTTCGATCGCCATCAGGAATAGCCCGACGGTGACGGCGAGATAGGGTATTGCCATCGGGATTTCCATCGCGCTCGATTTCTGTATCGAAAGCGACGCCAAGTGGGTGAAGGACATCACCAGCACGATTACCAGGAACGTGATGACGATCGACCGGGTGAAAAATTCCAGCACGCGGCGCCCGGCGGGAGGAAACAGCGCGACTACGGCGGTGATGCCGACATGCGCCTCTTCTCTCGTGGCCAGCGCGGCGCCGAGGTAGGCCATCCAGATCATCATGTATCGCCCGAGTTCCTCGGTCCAGGATATCGAGTTTTGGAGCACATAG
>PGXR01000223.1 GCA_002839245.1 Spirochaetae bacterium HGW-Spirochaetae-7
CAACATGGGCTGCACCCCGGAAGCCTGGAAGCTCTTCATCGAGAAGAAGATCCCGTTCGCCCCGGGCAAGGCTGCCAACGCAGGCGGCGTCGCCACCTCCGGCCTCGAGATGAGCCAGAACTCCATGCGCCTCCTGTGGTCCGCCGAGGAAGTCGACAAGAAGCTTCACGACATCATGATCTATATCCATGACAATTGCGTCGAGACGGCCAAGGCTTTCGGAGCCGAAGGCAACTATGTAGTCGGCGCGAATATCGCCGGCTTCAAGAAGGTTGCCGATGCGATGATCGCCCAGGGCTTGGTGTAACGGCGCCGGTTTCCGCCCGAATAATGAGAAAGGCCCGACCGGGTTCGCCCGGTCGGGCCTTTTTTTTGGATGAGTCCCGAATCAGGCCCTGCCCAGGGCCTTGAACAGGGCGGTGACGAGGGCAGGGGAGCCGGATGCCGTACAGGAAAACGAGATGGCGTCCCTGTCGTCGTTCGGCGCAGGAATCCCGCCCGCGACGGCGGCCGCCTTTACAGCGATGCCCGCGATCGAAGCCGCGGCGCCGACACTGCAGACCACCGTAACCAAGGCCCCGTCGGCAGTCTTGTCGCTGGCTATGCCGAGGACAGCCGGAGATCCGGCGGGCAGAAGCTCGGGGCTGATGAGGGTGCCGTCACCGTCGTCGAAAGTCGAGCGCACGCGAATCCTGACACCGAAGCGCTCGCCGAGCAACGCGGAGCGGTCGTGTAGCACCCGGGCGCCGCTGGTGGCGAGCCGATACATCGAACGGTAGTCGAGCCGTGCGAGGAACGGCGCTTCGGGCACGACCCGCGGATCCGCCATTGCCACTCCCGGCACGTCGGTGTATATGTCGACGAAATCGGCCTTCGCCCAGGCTCCGATGGCGACGGCGCTCGTATCCGAGCCTCCGCGGCCAATCGTCACTATGCCTCCGTTAGGCGCCACCGCCTGGAAACCGGCCACTACGGGCACCGAGCCGGAATCGACGACGGCCATGATGCGGCTGGCGTCGACGTCGGATATCTCGGCGTCCCCGTAGGGGCCGGAAGCCCGGATTCCTGCGCTGTACGCGGTCAAGGGCACCGCCTTGGTGCCGCGTACCGTCAGCAGCTGCGCGACGAGGCAGGCCGATATGGTTTCCCCGCACGATGCCAAAAGGTCGCTGATGAGGCCGCCCTTCGCCTGGCCGGCCACCTTGCCTCCTGCCTCGTCGAGGAGGCCGAGCAGCGTATCGGTTGCGTAGGGTGCGCCCTTGCGCCCCATGGCGGAAACGACGACCACCACTCGGTCGCCACCTGAGTGCGCGGCCTCCACCTTGCGGAGCATCCGTTCGCGTGCGGCAGCGTCAGCCACCGAAGTCCCGCCGAATTTCTGTACGATGAAGGCCATGGTTATTCCTTACTTGAGCAGTTTTCGCTCGATGAGCGTTTCGGCGATCTGGACGGCGTTCAGGGCAGCTCCCTTGCGCAGGTTGTCCGACACTACCCACATGTTGAGCCCGTTGGGAATAGTCGGATCCGCGCGAAGGCGCCCGATGAAGGTCTCGTCCTTGCCTTCTGCGTCAAGCGCGGTCGGGTAGACGAGCTTCGACGGGTCGTCCATCACCTTGATCCCCGGGGCCTTCGCGAGCAGGGCCCGTACGTCGGGAATGGAGAAAGGCTTCTCGGTCTGCACGTTGATCGCCTCTGAATGGCCTCGATAGACGGCGACGCGGACGGCTGTCGGGCTTACCTCGATGGCAGGATCGAGAATCTTCTTGGTCTCGTTGACCATCTTCATTTCTTCCTTGGTATAGCCGTTGTCCAGGAACACGTCGATCTGGGGCAAGGCGTTGAAAAGGATCTGGCGCGGGTAGACATTGGCCACGATAGGCTTTCCGGAAGCGAAGGCCTTGGCCTGCTCGGTCAACTCGGTTATGGCCTTGCCTCCGGTGCCCGATACGGCCTGGTAGGTGGAGACAACGACGCGCTTGATCTTGAAGGCGTCGTGGATGGGCTTCAGGGCGACGAGCATCTGTATCGTCGAGCAGTTCGGGTTGGCGATGATGCCATTGTGAGCGTCAAGCGCCTGGGGATTGACTTCGGGGATTACGAGCGGAACCTTCGGGTCCATGCGCCATGCGCTGGAGTTGTCGACGACGATGGCTCCTTCGGCGACGGCGACCGGAGCCAGTACCAGGCTCGCGTCGGCGCCGGCCGAGAATATCGCGACGTCGACGCCGACGAAAGCCCCCTTCTTCGCTTCCTGGACGATGACGTCCGCGCCATTGTAGCGGACGGTCTTGCCGGCCATGGCGGCTACGTCGAGCGGTACGAGCGTACCGACGGGGAACTTGCGCTGCTCGAGCGTCTTGATCATTTCGTGCCCGACGGCGCCCATGGCTCCGACGACGGCTACTTTGTACGTTTTAATGGCATCCTCCTTGTGAGATTCTTGTTCGTGTAGCAGCTCATCACATGGTGAGCAGATAAATATATGATATACCCTGATGCTGGATAGGGCAAGCACAATAATGCTTGTGGAACCGGTTGCGGAACCTGAGAGTATCACGGTTCCTGACGAATTCCTGCGGGATCTCCGAAGAATTGACAGAAGAATGGTTCGTTCAATGAGTATTTGTTGACAGATCGGTATACATGACTTAGAGTTACTCATCTGCTGATGAGCGGCGGACTATTCTGTTCAGGAGGTACCTATGGGTAAGTACAAGAAGGCACTTTTGGTCCTGCTTTTCCTTTGCGCAATCGTGGGCATGCTGTCCGCGACGGGAACGAAGGATGCTGTCGGGAATGCTCCCGCGCAGGGATCCCAGGATGAGATCAAGCCCGCTACCTACACGTGGATCGCGGGTGGCATGGGTGGCGGCTGGTATACGATGGCCGGCGGTTTCGCCCGTCTGGTTAACGAGAAGGAACCGAAGATCACCATCAAGGTCATCCCCGGAGGCGGCGTGGCCAACCCCTCGCAGCTCAGCAACGGTGATGCAGATTTCGCCTGGGGCGTCGGTTACGTGGACAAGGCAGCGTACAGCGGGCTTGCGCCGATTTATGACAAACCCTACAAGAACATCAATTCCTTCGCAGGCACCATGGCGGTGGACTACTATCACTTCCTCGCGGCGAAGGACCAGGGCGTGACCAAGTTTGAAGAACTAATCGCCAAGATAAAGGCTGGCGAAAAGGTGAAGATCGCGGCCCCGATGACCGGAACCTCCGACTTCGTCATGACATCGTTCGTGCTGAAGTTCTACGGGGTTACCTATGACATGATAAAGGCCAATGGCGGTACGGTCATGCAGGCGGTCTATGGCGACATCCCCAGCCTGTTCAAGGATCGTCATGTCGACTACGCCTTTGCTACGCTCGGCCTGCCCGGTGCCATCATGACCGAGATGACCGTGTCCCGCCCGTCTGTCCTGATGGCGATATCGGATGAAGTCATCGACTACTGCGCCACGACCTATGGCACTGTCGCCAGGGCTTCCGGACTGGCCAAGGTTCCAGGCGGCACCTACCCCGGCATGCCGGATGCCATCCAGACCCTGTGCCATTCAACCGAACTGTTGGTCAGCCCGAACGTGCCCGCCAACGTGGTCTATGCGATCACCAAGATCCTGAACGAGAACAAGGAGTTCCTGCTCCAGTTCGGCGCCGGGTACAAGGCTTTTGATCCCAAGACCGCCGGCAAGACAGTGCAGGTTCCCCTGCATCCGGGCGCTGCCAAGTATTACAAGGAAGTGGGCAACCTCTAGCACCTGATTCTCTTCTTCAAGCTGTCGGGTTCAGCCGGATCCTGAATCAGGATCCGGCCATCCGACCGTAAATCAATGGGACATTGACAATGCGAGGACGGACTAGATGAGACAACTCAAGGGTTTGCTGAAGAACTTGGTCGCCATATGGGCCGCCACCATTGCCGTGTTCCATCTCTATACGGCTGTTTTCGGGATCATGCAGCCCAGGATCCAGCGAGGCCTTCACCTCCTGTTTCTGCTGCCCCTGGCCTTCATCCTGTATCCGGCTACCAAGAAATCGCCAAAGGACCGCCCCTCAGCCCTCGATTTCTTCCTGGCCGTACTTTCGATGGTTCCGGCAATATACGTCATCGTCATGAACGAGCCGCTTAACATGCGCATGTCGATGGTCGATCCGGTGCTGCCCATCGAGGTTGTCCTGGGTACCATCAACATCGTGCTCCTCATAGAGGCAATCCGCAGGGTCGTCGTACCGGCGATGGCG
>PGXR01000224.1 GCA_002839245.1 Spirochaetae bacterium HGW-Spirochaetae-7
ATAGACGATCGCCGGTTTCACGATACACCGCATAGCTCGCGTCAGATCCCAGGCCCGTGGCGACGAACAGCGAGTCGGTATCGCCGTACAGCACCTCGAAGCCTTCCCGCTCTATCCGCGCCTTGGCTCCCATGAGGACGGATTTTCCGAACGACGTGACGGCCCCCGCCAGCTCGGTGCGCGCGTAGCGGCACGACGAAGTGCCCAGGACTCCGTAGAACGAGTTCATCAGGATCTTGTACACGAACGAGGCAGTGGCGTCTCCGCGGGCCGTCGCTTCCTCGCGCCGTTCGAAATACTCGTCGACGAGGGCCGGCAGGGGCCAGCGCCCGGCAGTGCTTTCCCGCGCGAAACGCGCGCCGTTGGGTGCGACGATAGCATCGGCCGCGCCGGAGCGCGCGTTCGACATCGGGTCGATACCGAAGGTCCGCATCACCGACGGGTAGAGGCTCTTGAAATCAAGGACGACGACGCCATCGCGGTAGCCGGCCCTGGCCGGCAGTACTGTTCCGCCGGCAGCGCCCGATACGTCGCGGCCGTCGATGAAAGGTGGCGGGACGACGCCGCGGGAACGAAGCGCCTCGCCGTAGGCCCGCTCGAACGCCGCTACGCTTGTCCAGGCCCGGTCGAGACCTATACGGACCAGCCGCGCGCGCGCCAGCGTCAGCGCGAAGAGGCCCGTGGCCTGCAGCAGGTCGAGGACGAGGGCGGCGTCGCCTGCCGAATACTCGATGAAGGCAACGATGTCGTCGCGGTAGAGACGGTCTAGTTCGGCGATTTTGGCGGGACCCCGCATCGATACTGCCTTTCCGCGGCCGAGGGTGACCCGTGCTACGGTCTCAAGCCTGTAGTCGTCATAGCGCTCCGGCCCCGACCGTGCGACACGCATCGCGTCGATCACCTGCCTGCCCGGCACGATGGCGGTGGCCGTCCGCCCGCGTCCCTTCGGCAGGAGCCGCGCTCCGTCGTCGGAACGGCCAATGTCGAAGGATATACCCAGGTACCCGGCTCGCTCCAGGAGGCGGGCCAGGTCGAATTCGACTATGTTCCATCCCGTCACGACATCTGGGTCGAGCGCCACTATGCGATCACGCAGGGCTGTGATGAGGCCGCGCTCGTCAGCCTGGACTTCAATCTCGATATCTGGGCTTGTTCTGGGGTTTGTTCCTATGGTTCTGGGGACTGTCCCCGCGGCGACGATGAGCACACGGGTCGGAGCGGGTCGCCTGACAAGGCGGATCGACTGAACGGACCAGTCGGCCATGGACAGGCTGGCTGCGCGTACCGACCGGTCAGTCTCGTCCGTCTCGATGTCGAGCGACAGCACCGACACCGGAGCGTTCGCCTCGTCGTCCGCCTCGACGGCGGCGTCGGCCAGCACCACGTCGACCCGCTTTCCGGGCCGTTCCTCGCCACTGACCCTGAGACCGAGCCCAAGCCGCCTGTCGGCCCGATACAGGTCGGCCATGCTCCCGCCGCCGTGGACGGCGCACCCGAGCGCGGCCAGCCGCTCCGCCGCGTCGCGGTACGCCCCGAAGCCTGGCGCCGTCCACGACAGGAGCGAAGATCCGTCGATCGCCTCGAAGCCGCATGGAGCGAAGGAGTAGCCGAGCGCGACGACCTCGGCCCGCGCGGCATCCGCTGCACCGAGATAGACAGTCGGTCGCCACGAGCGGTCTTCGGCGGCGAAGGAGCGGCCGTCGGCAAGCCGCCCGACGACGAAGACGCAACCGCGCCGGTGGTCGGCGTACAGATGCAGCCCCAGCCCCCGCAACTCCTGGCCCATCGTACCTCCGCCTTTGCAGGCCCGCGAGCGCTCTCGACCGCGGGCGGTACAATAGGGTATCATGCGTTCACCATACGACGCCACAAGGAAATCCCATGCCCGTACCCGTCTACTTCATGGACGCCAGGTCGAAAAGCTCGAAGACGAGCTCCATATCCAAGATCCGCGCCCTGCTCGCCAGGGCGGCCGAGGGCTCTCCCGACGCCATCCGCCAGGGCGACCTCTGCGCCATCAAGATACACTTCGGCGAACTGGGCAACGACGCCTACATCAGCCCCGTCATGGCCCGCGCCGCTGCCGACCTGGCCACGGCAAAGGGAGCGAAGCCCTTCTTCACCGACACCAACACCCTGTATACCGGCTCCCGCTCCAACGCCGTCGACCACCTGCGGACCGCGACGGCCCACGGCTTCGTGCCCGAGGTTTGCGGCGCCCCGGTGATAATCGCAGACGGCCTCAAGAGCGACGACTGGAGGGACACTACCCTGCCCGCCGCCTGCACTCGCTTCAAGTCCGCCAAGATCGCCAGCGGCATCCTGGCAGCTGACAGCATGATCGTGATGACCCACGTCAAGGGTCACGAGATGGCCGGCTTCGGCGGCGCCATAAAGAACCTCGCGATGGGCTGCGCGCCATTCATTGGCAAGCGCGAGCAGCACTGCGTCAAGTTCCAGGTCGACGCCGCGAAATGCATCGCCTGCGGCCAGTGCGTCGCCGTCTGCCCCACCGGAGCCGCCTCGCTTGAAAAGGTAAAAGGGGCCAAGGCGTCCATCGACCAGGGCAAGTGCATAGGCTGCGGCGAATGCATGACCGTCTGCGCGCCTGATGCAATAGGCATGGACTGGGACGTCGGCTTGACCGAGTTCACCGAGAAGATGACCGAGTACGCCCTTGGCGCCCTTACGGGCAAAGGAGGCCGCACGTTGTTCCTGAGCATCGTCACCAAGGTCGTGCCGCTTTGCGACTGCGTACCCTGGAGCGGCGTCCCGGTCGTACCCGACATCGGATTCCTGGCCTCCACCGACCCCGTGGCCATAGACCAGGCTGCCTTCGACCTGGTCAAAGCGGCTCCTGTCTGGCCCGGCTCGATGCTCGACGGCAAGGCCGGCGCGGGCGACGACAAGTTTACCGCGATGCACCCCAACACCAGAGGCGAACTGCAGCTCGAGCACGGGCAGAAAATCGGGCTGGGTACGAGGGAGTATGAACTGATTCGGCTGTAATGGTTCTCCGGCGCGGACCAGCCGGCATGGAAATTCCTTTGCAGGAAACCATGCCGACCAGCGCGCTTACTGTTTTACTACCATCACCTTGCGTATCTCGTCGATGCCAGGCCCGACCACGCGGATAAAATACATGCCGCGGGCCACGGCCGAGCCGCCCAGGTTGCGTCCATCCCAGTTCACGGTATAGTCGCCAGGATCCTGCCTGCCGCGCTGGAGCACCTTGACGATGTCGCCCGCCAGCGTAAAGACGGTAATAGTGACCGGCCCTGATTGCGCAAGCATATAGTTGAGCCGTGTGCGCTCGCCTTTGGTCGGGTCTATGACGTTGTTCATGATCGTCACGCTGCCGCGCTGCGTTATGATGTTTCGTATCTGCAGCGAGAACGGCCTGACCCTGCGGTACCAATTGGCAGGTATCGTCGCGGCGCCAGACACCATGTCCAGCCTGCCGGCGTACAGGTCCGCGGGCGAGCCGGACAACTGGAACCAGAAATCGAACATCGCCTTGTCGTATACCTTGGGATCAGCCGCGAGGAAATTGTTGTTCCACAGGTCGCCTCCTATCGCTACCGAGGCGCTTGAAGATGCGCCGGAATCCGGCAGGCCGGCAAGCCCCGAGAAATTTGTCTCCAGGAACGGGGGCAACCATATGCCAGGCACGACGCTCTGGAACCTGGCCGCCACGTTCGAATCGTAGAACATGGTCGGATCACCTGGTGCAATTGCCAGATTGACCCTGGACTGGATCATGAAGTCCTGGTCTCGCAGCCACTGGCTGCCGTCAAACGCGCGCGCAAGCCCGATGGTCTGGCTCGCCGCCTCGGCGGGGGTCAGCGGCTCGAAAGTAGCGATACCGCCGGGCAGGTAGCCTGAGTCCCTGGCCCATATCGGCCAGATGAACCAGGAGTCTGGATTGAGCGCGCTCCAGGAGGTCGGGACCAGCGGCGTCGGGGGGACGGAGATCAGGACATCGGAGACGCGGTGGGTAGTTGCGCCTGCGCCACCCCGCTGCAGTTCGAAGTCGGGGCGGGTCAGGGCTGCCGGCGGCGCAGCGCCAAAGGTAGCATACGCATTGGGATTGGCCGTATAGCCAGTAGAGGGAGGGTACGTGGGAGCCGGGGCACCAGGAGAAAGCACATCATAATCCGTATCCCAGTACGGCGGCGTCCCCATATCCTTCAGATCCACCGCCGGACTGATCGTCGAAGCGCCGCCCCGCAAGGTTGAAA
>PGXR01000225.1 GCA_002839245.1 Spirochaetae bacterium HGW-Spirochaetae-7
CAAATTCTAGGGGGAACTCGTGGATAGGAGAGACAGGGACGACAGGTCCCGCGATATCTACGTCGAGAAGCTCGTCAAGCTGAACCGCACGGCCAAGGTCGTAAAAGGCGGTCGCCGGTTCTCGTTTTCGGCCCTGACCGTCGTTGGCGATCGGAACGGTAACGTTGGTTACGGTTTCGGTAAGGCGAACGACGTCACCGAGGCGATCCGCAAGAGCATCGACAAGGCGAAGAGGAAGATGGTCAAGCTGCCGGTAAAGAACGGCACCATCCCTCACGACATCATCGGCGAATACAAGGCATCCAGGGTTATCCTGAAGCCCGCCTGCCCCGGTTCCGGCATCATAGCCGGCGGTGCCGTACGGGCCATCATGGAGGCTGGCGGCATCACCGACATTCTCGCCAAGAGCGTAGGCAGCCGTTCCGCCATCAACGTGATGCGTGCGGCCTTCAACGGTCTTGAGAGCATCCTGGATGCGCGAGCCGTGGCCCATAACCGCGGCAAGGCGCTCAAGGATATGTGGGGTTAATGGCATGGCCGAAAAGATAGTCATCAAGCTCGTGAAGAGCGTAATTGGTCGCAAGCCGGAACAGCGGGCAACGGTCCGTTCGCTCGGGCTACGCAAGATCAGTTCATGCACGGTACAGGAGGCTACGCCTTCGATTCTGGGCATGGTCAACACGGTCAAGCACCTAGTCGAGGTCAGGCCATACGCGCCGGATCAGGAGCAGAAGAAATGAGCGACTTCAACCTACATCCCCCAGTCGGTGCGACCCACCGAAAGAGGATTGTGGGCCGCGGCCAGGGCTCTGGCCTCGGTACCACCGCCGGAAAAGGAAACAAGGGGCAGCAGTCCCGGTCCGGCGGAAAGACCTATCCGGGCTTCGAAGGCGGCCAGATGCCGCTCTACAGGCGCCTGGCTCACAGGGGATTCAGCAACAAGAATTTCCAGGTCGATTTCCAGATCGTCAATCTCCGCAGCATCGAAAGCCGCTTCCAGGCGGGCGAAATAGTCGATGGCGTGTCCCTGGCGATCAAGGGCCTCGTCCGCAAGGCGGAGAAGCCCGTGAAAATACTCGGCAATGGCGCGCTGTCCAAGGCGCTCACCTTCGTCGTGGATAAAGTCTCCTCCTCTGCCAAGGCCAAGATCGAAGCGGTCGGTGGCAAGGTAGAAACGCCCTGAGCCGGACTGTGGCGGTAAGAAAGAAGGTAGCAGTCTATGGCAGGTAACGCTTTGACGGATATGTTCCGGATAAAGGAACTGCGGGAACGCATTCTCTTTACTTTGTTCTGGCTCGTCGTATTCAGGATCGGGGCTTTCCTCCCGATTCCGGGTATCAACGCCGGCGCTCTGAAGGCCTATTTTGCCTCGGCCGGTTCGCAGGGCGGCATTACTGATTACCTGGACTTCTTCGCGGGCGGCGCCTTCAAGAACTTCTCGGTTTTCATGCTCGGTATCATGCCCTATATATCCACACAGATCATCATGCAGCTTTTGTTGGTCGTTTTCCCAAGCATGAAGAAATTGGCTGAGGAAGAAGGCGGCAGGAAGAAGATAGCGTTGTATACGCGGCTCGGAACCATTTTCGTGTGCGTGCTCCAGTCATTCGCGCTGGTAGCCTACGCCAGGACTATTGCAAAGACCAATCCTGACGTATTGATGATCAACCCGCAGGCTTACACCGCGCTGGCGATGGTTACTGTTACGACCGGTTCAATGTTCCTGGTCTGGATAGGCGAGCAGATTACCAATCGCGGTATCGGCAACGGGATATCCCTGCTGATTTTCGCCGGCATCGTTGCCCGACTGCCGAACGCCATTTACGCGCTCGTCAAGAAGATGATGAGCGGAGAGATCAACGCGGTAGTGACGATTTTCGTCATTCTTCTCTTTGTGTTCGTCGTGGTGCTCGTGGTCTATGAGCAGCAGGGACAACGGAAGATTCCGGTCAATTACGCCAAGCGCGTCGTCGGCAGGAAGATGTACGGGGCGCAGAACACCTACATCCCGTTCAAGATCAACCCTTCCGGCGTCATCCCGGTGATCTTCGCGTCAAGCCTCCTGACCTTTCCGTTGCAGATAGCGCAGAGTCTGGGCGGCGGAGCCAAGTGGCTGCGCGATTTCGCGTTCTTCCTCAGGCCGGAAGGAATGTGGTACAGCATCTTCTACGTCTTGTTCATCGTGTTCTTCGCGTACTTCTACACCCAGGTGTCGCTGAACCCTATGGAGATAAGCAAGAACATCCGTGAAAACGGCGGTTCCATTCCCGGCATCCGTTCGGAAAAAATGGAAGAGTACCTTACCAAGATCCTCAACAGGATCGTGTTGCCTGGAGCGTTGTACCTCGCCTTGATCGCACTGATACCGACGATTGTGCAGCGCATTTTCAACTTCCCGAGCGAACTCGCTTACCTGCTTGGCGGCACTTCGTTGCTTATCCTTGTGGGTGTAGACCTGGATACGATGTCCCAGGTAGAGGGTCAGCTCAAGATGCATCATCACGACGGCCTTACCAAACGCGGCCACATCAAGTCGCGGAATCTGTAGCATGGTAGACGAGGGCGGCCCAAGCGTGGTACAAAACTTTTTCGGTACCGTACGGAGGAATCGACGATGAAAGTCAGGACCAGCGTTAAACGCATATGCGATAAATGCAAGGTTATCAAGCGGAAGGGAATTGTCCGCATCATTTGCGAGAATCCCAAGCACAAGCAGAAACAGGGATGAGGAGGTAGGACCCTATGGCACGTATAGCGGGAGTCGACCTCCCAAACAAGCACGTCGAGATTTCGCTCACGTATATCTACGGGATAGGCAGAACCAGCGCACGCAAGATATGCGACGCTGTCAAGCTCGACCCGAACCGGAACATCAACGATCTCTCGAACGAAGAGATCAACGAGCTCCGGAAACTGATCGAGAACGATTACAAGGTCGAGGGAAGGCTCCGCTCGGAAACCTCCCTCAACATCAAACGGCTCATGGATATCGGCTGCTACCGGGGGCTCAGGCACCGCAGGGGTCTACCCGTTCGAGGCCAGCGCACGCGGACAAACGCGCGAACGCGCAAGGGCAAGAAGAAGACCGTGGCCAATAAGAAGAAGGTCTAAGGAGGGTACGGTTCGTGGCTCAGACCAAGAAGAGAAAAGAAAAGAAGAGCGTATATGAGGGTAACGTCTATATTCAGGCTACCTTCAACAATACCATCATCACCGTAACCGACCTTAACGGTAACGCCATATCATGGGGATCCTCCGGTGGCCTAGGCTTTCGCGGCGCGAAGAAATCCACCCCCTTCGCAGCGCAGTCCGTCACGGAGCAGGCAGTAGCCAAGGCCCTCAACGTGGGTCTTAGAGAAGTGCACGTTTACGTAAAGGGCCCAGGCGTCGGTCGGGAATCGGCCATTCGCCAGTTGGGCGCTCTGGGGCTCAAGATAAAGAGCATCAGCGACGTAACGCCCATTCCGCACAACGGCTGCCGCCCCCGAAAAGCGCGACGGATGTAAGGTAGGGGGAGAAACAGAATGGCACGTTACATTGGTCCCCGGTGCAGGCTTTGCCGCACCGAGAACAAGAGACTTTTCCTCAAGGGCGACAAGTGCAAGAGCGATAAATGCCCGGTCAACCGGAAGCGGATGCCGCCCGGAAAAGACCCCAAGACAAGGCAGAAGAAGCAGTCCGAGTACGCCCTGCAGTTGCGCGAGAAGCAGAAGCTCAAGAGGTCCTACGGACTGATGGAGAAGCAGTTCAAGCTGACCTTCGAAAAGGCTCTCAGGATGCCCGGCAAGACCGGCGAAAACCTGTTCGCCCTGCTCGAGCGAAGGCTGGACAGCGTCGTCTATAGGTTGCGTTTCGCGACGAGCCGATCCCAGGCGAGACAGGTAGTTCTTCACGGCCACATTCTCGTCAACGGCAAGCGCGTCGACATTCCGTCGTTCCAGGTAAAGCCGGGCGATACGGTATCGGTGCACCAGACGTACAAGACGAACAAGGTCCTGCTCGCCGCGCTCTCAGAACACCAGAAGAGTGGCGTTATGCCCTGGCTTTCACTCGATATAGACAAGTTCGAGGGGAAATTCAACCTCGTTCCACAACGCCAGGACATAGTCGACATGGCCGATATCCGCGAACAGCTCGTGGTAGAGCTCTATTCGAAGTAAGGAGTGGACATGGCGCGAAAGAACC
>PGXR01000226.1 GCA_002839245.1 Spirochaetae bacterium HGW-Spirochaetae-7
GTCGAAGCCACCCGCTTGCCGACGGCGCGGAGTATCCGGTCGCCGCAATCGTGGCCGTGGTCCGTATTGTAGCGCTTGAAGTCGTCCAGGTTGGCCGAGACTATCACCAGGCAGCTTGAGGCGGCGTCGCTCCTCTTGATAACCGAATCCAAGGCGGCCGAGAACAGCGTACGGTTGGGCAATCCTGTCAATTCGTCGTGGTTGCGGGTCCACGCGAGGCGCTCGAGGGCTTCGCGTTCGTCGGTGACGTCCCGAACGACGCCGACATAGCGTGGTCCGTCGGCGCAGGCCGGCTCCACGGCCGTTTCGTCGGCGAGGGCTATGCGCAACTCCTCGACCCTCGGGCGGCCGGCTTCGCGGCTCCTGGTCAGTTCGCCGCTCCAGTACCCTACCGACTCGAGCGCGACCCTGGCGTTGGCAAGCTGGCGGTCGTTCATCGGCTCGGGGTACAGCTCGCCGAGCGTCGGCGCTTCGAGTTCGTAGGTGTCGAGACAGGCCGCCATTGAAAAGGCGGGGTTGGCGTATCGAACGCGGAGTTCCCTGTCGGCGAAGAATACGCCGTCCTTCATCATGGACAGCAAGGTCCTGGACAGAGCAAGCCGGTCGCTTGCCGATGTCTCGCCCCAGGGGCCCTTGCCTTCGTCCGCCTTCTCGTCAGTGCGCATGAGTGATGCTTACCGTCCAGTCAACCAGCAACGGGTACGCGCAAATCGAGGACGCGGCAGGCTTGGTTGCATAATGGTTTACCATATTTCTCCGAATATATGATAGGAGTCGCAATGCTCCGATTCATAGTATCGGCAGTATTCCAGGGGTTCTTTTCCGGATCTTCGACGAGCGCTAGAATTTTCCCAGTCGCACCGGACCCCTGACGACGACGCAAGCGTAGACGAACAGCTCGAGTACGACGCGTTCGTGCGCCTGTCCCATCGACCGCAGCCTGGAATCGGTCTCGACGCCGAAGGCCACGAGCCGGTCGCATGCCGGGGCGGGCCAGCGCCTCCTGGCCAAGTCATAGCTGGCGAGGGCCGAGCGGCGGGTGATGCGGAGGTTCCTCGCCGCCTGGTCGAACGGGGTTCCTTCGGCGAGAGCGGCGTGGAGCGATGAAAGGCGCCTGAAAGACCACAGGATGCCGGCAAGGAGTCCCACGCCCGAGCCTTCCCTGTCCGCCAGGATGGCCGACAGCGTCTCGAGCGACTTTTCGAAACCGTCCGCAGCCATCCTGTCGAAAAGGCTGAAGGCGTCTTCGGCACGGTTGTGGGCGATGTAGCGCTCTATGTCGTCGGCGGAAATCCGCGATCCTCGCGGGAAGAAGAGGGCGAGCCTGGAGCAGTCGGTTTTCAGGGCCTCGGTGTTGCTCTCCACGAGGTCAAGTATCGCGTCGACGGCTTCCTCGTCCGCGGAGAGGCCCTGGGAAGTGAAGTAATCGCGCACCCAGCGGCCCATTTCCCCGGCTGAGAGTTCCCAGAAGACCTTCTTCGCGTCCTTGGGAATGGCCGCCTCGATCGCCTTGTCAACGCCCAGGCCGTCCGCTACCAGCACCAGGACGGCCTGGGCGGCGGGCTTGCCCGCGTAATCGACGATAGCCTGGACGTCAGCCTTGGCCTTGAGCTGGTCGGCCCCGAGGTACTGCACGAATTTGCCGGCGGAGAAAAGGGAGCCGTTCTTGAGGAGGTCGAGGAGGACGGGAACCGGTGTCTCGTAGGCGTAGAGCCGGTGTTCTTCCGGCTCGCCCTGCCACTCGGCCGCGCACCTGGCCTTGAGCTGGCGTATGAAATCGTTGCGGCGGCCGAGTTCAGGCCCGCCGACGGCGAAAACGGCTTCCACTGCAGCCCTAGTAGGTTCGGACAATGCCGCGGAGCTTGCCGAGGATGCGGACGTCCTGCGTGAAGATGGGACTGTACGCGTCGTTCTCGGCAGCCAGCTTTATGCGTCCTTTTTCCTTGAAGAAGCGTTTGAGGGTGACCAGGTCCTCGAGGGCCGCGACCACGATCTCTCCGTCCTCGGCTACCTGCCTCTGCTCTATGACCGCCATGTCTCCGTCGAGGATGCCGGCGTTTACCATACTGTCGCCGCGCACGCGCAGCGCGAAGCAGCGGGAGGAGCCGACCATCGAGGCGGGCACATGGAAGCTCGACTCGTAGTTCTCCTCGGAGAAAATGGGCTTGCCCGCAGCGACAGAGCCGAGGATGGGAATCTCGATGGTGGGAGACCTGCCCTCATGCATGGCCCTGCCGATGATCTCGATCTTCCTTGACCTGCCTCCGCCCGAGCGTATGCGTCCCTTGCGCTCGAGGGCCTTGAGGTGATCGTAGGCGCCCTTGACGGACATGCAGAAATGGGCGGCGATCTCGCGGATCGTCGGGGGGTAGGGGTTCTCGCGTATGAAGGTCTCGATGTACTCGAGGACTTCCTTTTGTCGCACTGTCAAATCATTCATTCGCCGACCTCGATACCGAATTTCTTTATCTTGGCGTGGAGGTTGCTTGGATACATTCCTATGGACTCCGCCGTCCTCGCTATATTATAACCGTGTTTTCTGAGGTTGTGCAGTAAATATCCTCGCTCGAAGGCTTCCCTGGCCTCGGAAATCCGCAGTTCCGAGAGGATGTCGAGCCTGTCGAGAGCCGGGTCGGATGCGGCGCCGCCGGGCCTCGCGATGAAGTGCTCGACGGTCTCGGCAGAAATCTCGTCCTCGTCGCTCATGACCGATACGCGTTCTATGAAATTCTTGAGTTCGCGGACGTTGCCCGGCCATTCGTAGGCTTCGAGTATGGCGAGAGCTGGTCCGGACAGGTGCCGCGCCGCCCCGTCCGAGTGCCGGGCGATGAAGAAGCTTGCCAGTTCTGCAATGTCCGACGGCCGTTCCCGGAGGGCGGGGATGCGGAGAGGTATGACGTTGAGCCTGAAGAAGAGGTCCTCCCGGAAGCGGCCGGCGGCTATCTCCTGCCGCAAGTCCTTGTTGGTGGCCGCCACGACGCGGACATCGACCTCGATAGTGCTTTCGCCGCCGAGCCGTTCGAAGCGCATCTCCTGGACGGCCCTGAGCACCTTCGACTGGGCGGACAGCGACATGTCGGCGATTTCGTCGAGGAACAGCGTGCCGGTGTGCGCGGTCTCGAACTTTCCCTTGCGCCTCGCGACCGCGTCGGTGAACGAACCCTTCTCGTGGCCGAACAGCTCGCTTTCGATCAGGGTATCGGGCATGGCGGCGCAGTTGACGGCGACGAAGGGGCCGAGCGCCCTTGCCGACAGCTCGTGGATGCGCCTGGCGGCCAGTTCCTTGCCTGTGCCGTTCTCCCCGGTGATGAGCACGCGCGCGTCCGAGCGGGCGCTCTGCTCTATCAGTTCGCGCACATCGGCCATAACGGCGGAAGTGCCTATGATGTCGTCGCTCTCCTGGGCCGTCCTCTTGAGCCTGGCGTTTTCCAGCCGCAGGTATCGACAGCGGCTTCTCGATGAAGTCGAAGGCGCCGAGCTTGACGGCGTTGACCGCCATGTCTATCGATGCGTGGCCCGATATGACGATGACCTCGACCGCGGGGTAGTCTGCCCTGATGGCCTTCAGGACATCGATGCCTCCCATCCTCGGGAGCCAGACGTCAAGGACGACCACGTCGACGCTTTCGCGCTTCAGCAACTCAAGTCCCGCCAGGCCGTCCTCTGCGGTCAGGGCAAGGTAACCTTCGTCCTCGAGGATGTCCTGTACGGTGGCCCTGATTCCGGGTTCGTCGTCGATCACGAGGATGGCGCCCATGGATGACTCCCTTTTTCCGATTATGAACTTTCCGCGGGTATGTCCATATAGAATACGGTACCGGCGCCTTCGCTCGAGTCGAACCGGACCTTGCCGCCGTGGGCGGATACGATGTGGGCTACGATGGCCAGGCCCAGGCCGGTCCCGCCCGGTTTCGTGGTGAAATACGGCGAGAAAATCTTGTCCCTCGCCTCGGCAGGTATTCCCGTGCCGTCGTCGCGGACCTGTATCCTACAGTATCTGGATTCCGCCGTCTTGACAAGATCGGCCCGTATCCAGACATGGCCCGAGCCGCCGGTCGCGTCGGCAGCGTTGGCGATGAGGTTGCCTAGCGCCTGTTTGAGGTAGCCCCGGTCCGCCTTGAGTACGATTCCCTCGTCGACGCCTCCGGAATCCATTGAAAGCGCCGGCCAGGAGGCGGAGTAGAGGTGGACCGCCTCGTCTATCGTCGACTTGAGCTCCATCCACTCCTTCTGGGGCTCGGGAAGCCTCGCGAAGTCCCTGAATTCTGTCAGGAGCGATTCCATGTTGGCCGTTTCCTGGACTATCGCGACCATTGACTTCTCGAGTATTTCGTCCAGGCTCCCCGGGTCGGCTTTCCAGCGCTTGAGGACGCGCTCGGCGGAAAGCCTGATGGGCGTGAGTGGGTTCCGCAGTTCATGGGCCAGTTTGCGGGCGATATCGCGCCACGCGCCAATCTTCTCGTTGCGGACCTCGTCGCCCCTGGATCGTTCCAGGTTCTCGAGTACGGCGTTGAACGCTTCAACCAGGTCGCCCGCCTCGTCGCCAGGCTTGGCGAGGAACGGCGCCCGCCTGGCTCCGGCGCCGACCCGCGCTATGGCGTCAGAAAGGGCCGCGACAGGCCTCAGCAGCCAGTCCGAGGCGCCCATGGCGAAGAGCAGGGCTAGCGCCGCGAGCGGGAATACCAGGCTGGCCGAGAAGAAGACCAGGTAGAGGCCGAAGGAGCCCGCAATCCTGCCGGAGCTTTCCATGGTCGACAGCGCGGCCGACAAGCCCGCGGCGGCGTCGTCGACCCGCTCGTCGAACCGCATGGCGACCATAGCCGCCACCCGTCCGTCCGCCGTGGTCGTGCCTGCGTCACGCACGAAGTACCGTGCGTAGCCGGTTTCCCCGACCGACAGCCGTGGCAGGAAGCCGTTCCTGTCGGTCGAGCCGGCGCCGGCGAAAGAGACGGACCGGCCTCCGGCGAAAAGTTCGACCGCGCATATCGAGGGGTTCCTGGCGGCCAGCCGCGCCAGTATCCGCTCCGAGTCGGCTCCCCTGGCCGCGACGATGGATTCGACGTCGTTCTCGGCTACGTACCTGAGCGTCGCTTCCTTCTCGGCATAGTACGACAGCGCGAATTCCAGGCCGTTGCCCAGGGCGCGGCGCACCGTGGCCGAGGCGGGTATCCCGACGGCCCGATGGGCGAGCAGCCCGAGGAATAGTGTCGGCGGCAAGGCCGCCATGGCGACGACGGCGGTGAAGGTGAGCATGAGCCGCGCCCGAAGGCGGAATCCCCATGCCTTGCGCCGGTACTCCCGGAAAAAGCGGATGCCCGCGCCTGCCAGGCCGATGCCGAGGGCGATCGGGGTAACGGTCAGCAGTGCTGCCGTCGCGCCTGACTTGATGCCGGGGAAGCCGTCGTGGCTTTCCAGGGCGTTCATCACGAAGGCGAACGAACCCGCGAGCACTATGGCGTAAATGGTCGCGACCGCGGCAAGATCCGTGGCGCGGCGCGAAGCCAGGCCGCGGCTTGGCATCAGTCCTCTTCGAAACGGTTCTGGAACAGCCTGTCTATGGCCTCGACCGCTTCCGCCTCGTCCTCTCCATCGGCGATGATCCGGATTTCCGTCTCGAAACCGGCGCCGAGCGTGATGATGCCCATGATGCTCTTGGCATTGATGCAATCGTCGCCCTTCTGCAGCGATATCTTGGATTTGAATTTGCCAGCGGTCTGCACGATGAGGGCGGCGGGTCTGGCGTGGATGCCTGCCCTGTTCCTGATGACGGTCGTCTTCTCCAGCATGCAGATTCTCCGATCACAAGAGGGTTTTCAAAAGGCAGATGCATTTCGAAAAAGTTGCATCGACTCACCGGTCCGCTATATCGAGTCGTCCCTGCCGAAGTATACGGCGCGGGCGCTCTCGCTCTCAAGCCACCGCAGGATGTTCTGGTTGAATTCCTTGGCCGAATGGTAGCCCATCTTCTTGAGCCGCTCGTTCATCGCGGCGGTTTCCACGATGATCGGTATGTTGCGGCCGGGTTTAACGGGGATGTCGAGCTGGGGTACATGGACGCCAAGGATGTCCATCGTCTTCTCGTCCGTGCCGATGCGGTCGTATACCTTGTCCGAGTCCCATTCTTCCAGGGAGCATATCAGCTGGACCTGTTTCTTGTCGCGGATGGCGCCGACGCCGAAGAGGTGCGTAACGTTGATGATGCCAAGTCCCCGTATCTCCATATGATGGCCGATGACCTTGTTCGCGCCGGAACCCATGAGGATGTTGCCCGAGACGCAGCGAATCTCGACGACGTCGTCGGCGACGAGGCGATGCCCCCGCTCTATCAGCTCGAGGGCCGTCTCGCTCTTGCCGACGCCCGATTCGCCCGTCAGCAGGATGCCGATGCCGTAGACCTCGACGAGCACGCCATGCACCGTCGTCTTTGGCGCGAAAATATTCGTCAGGACCCGCATCAGCCTCGAAGACAATTCTGTCGACGACAGCTCGGACAGCAGGATGGGGCAGTCGGCCGCTTCGGCTGCCTGCGCGAACATCGTGGCCGGCGGCTCGCCGTTTGCGAAGATGAAGCACGGGATGGGGAACGAGAATATCTTGGCGACGCCGTCTTCCCTGCCTTCCGACGCCAGCAGGTGGAGGTATGCGGCCTCTCCGCGCCCTATGAGCTGCACCCTCTGGTAGGCGAAGCTCTCGAAGAAGCCCGACAGGGCAAGCCCCGGCCTGTTGATGTCCGGCGAGTTTATTTCCCTGCCGAGTCCCTTGCGGCCGCAGATGCACCTGAGCTCGAGGGCGTCGTGCTCCTTGAGGTCGAGGTCGATGAGGTCGAGAACTGAGAAGTGCTTGTCATCCATCGTCCGGGAGCATAAACCGATTCCGGGCATTGCGCAACGTACGAAAAGGCTCGTTTCACGGCGACGCCGCGGCGGATCAGGTTCAAGGTGTTGTCAGAAAAGCCCCTCCCGGGGAGCGGGAGGGGCCGTTATCGATACGAAGGTGCGGCCGCCGCAGGGCTTGGCCGGATGCTTATTTCTTGTCCTGTACCTTCGATTTTTCCTTGTTGATCTTCTGCTCCAGTATGTCCATAAGCTTGTCGATGCCTGTCGTCAGGTCGAAGTCCGTCTCCTGCACATGGGCGCGCGCGCCCCAGCGAAAGTTGATGGTGCACTCGCATTTGAATTGCTTCTCCTTGGTAAAGGAGAACAAGAGGTCTACGACAAGGTCCTTGGCGTAAGCGATGCGCTCGAGCTTCTTGTCCAGGTAAGTCCTGGTTGGTTCGCCGAGGTCGAAGTGCACAGTACGGACGTCTATGGTCATGCAAGCCTCCTTGTGGCCGTCGGAATCCGGCCGGTTGCGTTCAGTCGTGCTTACGGCCGAACGATGAATCCATGTTCAGTTCTCCACGGTACTTGGCTACGGTCCTCCTTGCGAGCTTGATGCCCTTCCGGGCGAGGATTTCGGTGATGTCCTGGTCGGACATCGCCTTGGTCTCGTTTTCGATGATTTCCTTGACAACCTGCTTCACGCCGCTCTTGGAAAACCTCGAACCCCTGCTCCCCGAGCCCGAGATGCTGTTGGTGAAGAAATAGCGCAGCTCGAAGATGCCCCAGTCGGTCTGGACATATTTCTTGCCGGCTATGCGGGAGATGGTCGTCTCGTGCACTCCCACCTCACCGGCGATGTCCTTGAGCGTCAGGGGCGCCAGGTATTTCGGTCCCCGCGCAAAGAAGGGCCGCTGGAATTCCACGATCGACCTGACGACCTTGAGCAGGGTCCTGTTTCGCTGCTGTATGCTCTGGATGAACCACCGCGCCTTGCGGATGTTGTCCTTGACGAATACGTCGGTAACCTTGTCGTGCTTCTCGGCGGAAAGCCGGTCGAAGAACGGGTTGATGCCGACGACCGGTATCTCCTCGTCGTTGATGATGATGACGAATTCGCCGTCCTTGAGCCTGACCTGCACATCGGGCGTGACGTAGCGGGTTTCTTCCGCGGAGTACTGCCTTCCGGGGAAGGGATTGAGGGCCTTGATGAACGCAAGCGCCTCCTCCATTGTGGCATCGCTCGCCTTGAGACGCTTCTGTATCTCCTGGTGCTTGCCGTGCTCGAGCAGGTCTATGTGGTTGCGCAATATTTCCCGCGCAAGCGGCGGGGCGCCGGGCACGAGTTCGGTCTGGACCAGGATCGATTCGCGGTAGTCGGCGACGCATACGCCGACCGGCTCGAAGCTCCTGATGATGGCCATCACCCGGTCGACAGTATCCTTCGAAGTGCCGCGGCATAGGATGTACGGGTCTTCCTTGTGGAAGCCGTCGGAATCGAGGTTCTGTATGAGGTTTTCACCGACGGAACGCTGGGCCGAGGTGATGGGCTGCAGCCTGAGCTGCCACAGCAGGTGTTCCTGGAGAGTCTCGGGCATGGTGATGGCGCCTTCGAGGAACATCCTCTTGGAGTCCGAGTCGTCATCGTTGGATCTGCTGAAACCCGGGTCGGAGCTGTCTTCGAACCGGCGCTGGGCTTCCGAATCCGATACGCGTTCCTCCGGTATGGACTCGAGCGACATCGTAGAACGGTCTTCCAGCACCTCGAGGGCGGGATTTGCCTCGATCTCCTGCTGTATCTCTTCCTTGAGCTCCTGAAGAGGTAGCGACATCAGGCGTATGGACTGGATCATCTGCGGACTGAGCTTCTGGCGCTGCTCCTGGATGATCGATGGCCGCTGAAACTGCAACGTCACTCCTCCCGTTCGCTTAAAGGCCGCACCGCTATCGCGGCACCATGATTCAATGGTATAGCATCGCCGGGTAATGTCAAGAAGACCGGATGCAGCCGATTGTACGTCTATTATACAAAAACCGTGCCTATTTTAGACAATTAAGCACGAACGGGGACGAAATCGCCTTGACGCATGAAAATCGCCCTTATTATTTTACAATCATACCCGTCCGGCTTGCTGCCCGCCATTTCCTGGGCAAGCCCGCGGTCATCATCAAAGCAGAGCGAGGCTATGTCCAAACAAAAGAAGCAAGATAGCGAAGAACGCCTTGAAGGCACGGATGTCGGAGCGGGCCAGGAGCA
>PGXR01000227.1 GCA_002839245.1 Spirochaetae bacterium HGW-Spirochaetae-7
GGGCTTGCGAAGCAGCGGCCAAGGCCGGCGCGAAATTCGTCAAGACGAGCACCGGTTTCGGCACCGGCGGCGCCACCGCCGACGACGTGCGGTTGATGAAGAAGACGGTGGGCGACAAGCTCAAGGTCAAGGCCTCGGGCGGCATTCGCAGCTACCACGACGCCATCAAGATGCTGGATTCCGGCGCCGACCGCCTTGGAGCGTCAAGCGGAGTGGCGATAGTCAGCGAACTGCCCGAATAAATACCGGCCGGCACCCGGCAATACTGTCTGCGGAGGGTCGTCATGAAGCACAGCTGCCCGTTACTCGTCATGATGGCCTGCGCCATCGTCCTGTCGCTCGCGTCCTGCAAGGGTCGCACCGCGGAGGCCAGCGACTCCTCCGCCGGCGGTGCCCTGTGGATCCCGTCGATAGGGCTAGTCTTCGATATCGGTACCCGCTCCGACGCGTCGTTCAACAATTCGGCGTACGAGGGACTGGTCATGCTGGCCCGCGACCTCGGCGGCCATATCCGGGACGACCCGGACGTCGATTTCGGCCAGCGGCTCGACATCAGGGTGCTGGAGTCAAAGCACGCCGGGGCCGACCGCGAGCAGCTGCTCCGCAGCCTGGCCGAGGATGGCTGCGACCTGGTCTTTGCCGTGGGCTTCCTGTTCGCCGATTCCATCAGTTCGGTCTCAAGGGACTACCCCGACACGCATTTCGCCCTGATAGACGGAACTGTCCCCGACCTCAACGCGCGGTCTTCGATCACCTGCGTCGGTTTCGCCGAGCACGAGGGCTCTTTCCTCGTCGGCGCGTATGCAGGGCTGATCGCTTCGTCCGCGGGTCCGGACGCCAGGATTGGCTTCATAGGCGGAATGGATACGCCGCTTATCAGGCGCTTCCTTTCCGGCTACTCGGCCGGCGCCGCGCTGACCAACCCGTCGCTCAGGTCTTCGAGCCGCATCGTGTCGGCCTTCGTCGCTCGCGACGCCAGCGGCTTCGATGACGTCAAACGCGCCGGCGAGCTGGCTTCCGTCCTCTTCCAGGCCAAGTCGGCGGTGATATACCACGCCTCCGGAGCTTCGGGCAGGGGCGTGATGGAGGCAGCTGCACGTCTGGGGCGCAAGGTGATAGGCGTCGACTCGGACCAGGCCGCGGTATTCGCGGCTTCCGGCGACCAGGCTACGGCCCTTCTGTCTAAGGTGATCGTTACCTCCATGCTCAAGCGCGTCGACAGGGCCGTCTACTCGATAGGCCAGGAGCTGGTTTCGGGAATCCCCGTCGCGGGGGGCTACCGCACCTTCGGCCTTGCCGAGGGCGGCGTAGGCTACGTCGCCGAGGGTTTGCCACCCGATGCGGTCACCGTTCTCTCCGACCTGGCCCGCAAGGTCACATCGGGTGAAATCGCTGTCCCCGCAGACGACCAGGCGCTTGCGGAATTCATTTCGACGCTTAGATAGCGATTACTGGTCTTGTCATGTGGGGTATATGGGTTTACTATATTCATCCACGATCCTGCAGACACTGCGGGAAAGTAAAGGAGACATATATGAAGTATCGAAATTTCTTCGCCGCTCTTCTCGTCGTCGCGCTCGCTTTCACCAGCTGCGCCAAGAAGGAAGTTGCCGCACCCGTTGCCCCCGCCTTCAAGGTCGGCCTCGTGACCGATCTCGGCGGTATCGACGACAAGTCCTTCAACCAGGGCACCTGGGAAGGCATCGTCCGCTTCGGCACCGAAAACAACTATGTCAAGGGAACCGACTACAAGTATCTGCAGTCAGCCGCCGAGGCCGACTACGTACCGAACCTCTCCACCTTCGCCGACGAGAAGCTTGACCTGATCGTCGCGCCCGGCTTCCTTTTCGAGAAGGCCATGGGTGAAGTAGCCGACAAGTATCCGGCCCAGAAGCTCCTCGTCATCGACACCGTGGTTCAGAAGCCCAACGTGGTCAGCGCGGTATTCGCCGAGCACGAAGGTTCGTTCCTCGTCGGCGTCGCGGCCGGTCTCAAGGCCAAGGCCGACGGCAAGAAGGTCCTCGGATTCATCGGTGGCATGAAGTTCCCGCTGATCGAGCGCTTCCAGGCCGGTTTCGAGCAGGGCGTCAAGGCCGTATATCCTGAAGCCAAGATCCTCGTCGACTATGCAGGCGATTTCGGCGCTCCCGACAAGGGACAGGCCATCGCGCAGAAGCAGTACAACGCCGGCGCCTACGTCATCTTCCACGCTGCCGGCGGCACCGGAAACGGCATGATCAAGGAAGCCAAGGAGCGCTCCGAGAAGGGTGACGTTCGCTGGGCCATCGGCGTCGACAAGGACCAGTACACCGACGGCGTCTACGGCACCAAGTCCGCCGTGCTCACTTCGATGATGAAGCGCGTCGACGTGGCTGCGTATGAAGTCGCCAAGCTTGCCAAGGCCGGACAGTTCCCCGGCGGCACGGTAATGGTCTTCTCCCTCAAGAACGCCGGCGTCGGCGTTCCTGAAACCAATCCCAACCTCTCGGCCGACATCATGGCCCAGATCAAGGATTACGCTGGCAAGATCGCTTCCGGCGCTCTCGTGGTTTCAGAAATACCCGCAAAGTAATCCTCTTTACCGAAGATCAAAGGCCGTCCCTCAGGGGGCGGCTTTTTCTTCCATAAATCGCGATTCCATAGTATTGTAAACAACTTCCGCGCGGTGAACGAGCCATCGCGGTAGTATCAAATTCGGTTGAATTGGGGGCGCGCGATGGCTTTCATCATCGAGATGCTCGATATCGTCAAGGACTTTCCGGGCATCCGTGCCAACGACAACGTGACGCTCCAGGTCGAAAAGGGCTCGATCCACGCCTTGCTCGGCGAGAACGGCGCCGGAAAGTCGACGCTGATGAGCATTCTTTTCGGCCTGTACACGCCTGACGGCGGAAGCATCAGGATCCGCGGAGAGGACGTCCGCATAGTCAATCCCAATGTCGCCAACGAGCTAGGCATCGGCATGGTCCACCAGCATTTCAAGCTGGTGCACAACTTCACGATCACCGAGAACATCATCCTCGGCCTCGAGCCGCACCGCGGGCCCGTGATCGATATTCAGAGCGCGGCCGCCAAGGTCGCCGAGCTGTCAAAACTGTACGGACTCGACGTCGATCCCCACGCCAGGATAGAGGATATCAGCGTAGGCATGCAGCAGCGGGTAGAGATACTCAAGATGCTGTACCGTGACGCCGAAATCCTCATCTTCGACGAACCGACCGCGGTCCTCACGCCGCAGGAGATCCACGAGCTCATGGGCATCATGAGACGCCTGGTGGAGGAAGGCAAGACCATCCTCCTCATCACGCACAAGCTCAAGGAGATAAAGGAAGTAGCCGACACCTGCACGGTTCTGCGGCGCGGCAAGCTCATAGGTACCGTTCCCGTAAAGGACGCGAGCGAGTCGAGCATGGCGGAGATGATGGTCGGCCGCGAGGTCAGCTTCACCGTCGACAAGGGATCGTACTCCCCCGGAGACGTCGTGCTCGAGATAAAGGACCTGTGCGTCAGGAACAACAAGAACCTGATGGCGGTAAAGAACCTCGACCTCCAGATCCGGCGCGGCGAGATACTCGGCCTGTGCGGCATCGACGGCAACGGCCAGACCGAGTTCATCCAGGCCCTCACCGGCCTCGCTAAAATAGAATCGGGCTCCGTGCTCATCAACGGCCATGATGTCACTCACCTCCCGGTGCGCCAGCGCCTTGACCGGGGACTCGGCCATATCCCCGAAGACCGCCAGCGCTTCGGCCTCATCCTCGACTTCAGGCTTGACGAGAACCTGGTCATCCACAGTTATGGCAGGCCTCCTTTTTCGCAGTACGGCGTACTGGATTTTCCGGCGATACGCAAGAATGCCGAGCGCCTCATCAAGGAGTTCGACGTTCGCGCCGGCCGCGGGCCGGCTACCAAGGCCCGCTCCATGTCCGGCGGCAACCAGCAGAAAGCCATCCTCGCCAGGGAGATAGACCGCTCGCCCGAAGCCTTCATCATCGCCCAGCCCACCCGAGGCCTGGACGTCGGCGCAATCGAGTACATCCACAAGCGCATCGTGGCGGAACGCGACAAGGGCAAGGCTATACTCCTAATTTCGCTCGAGCTCGACGAGATCCTGGACGTATCTGACCGTATCGCCGTCATCTACGGCGGGG
>PGXR01000228.1:0-3120 GCA_002839245.1 Spirochaetae bacterium HGW-Spirochaetae-7
GAACAGGCAAGGCGCTGTCGACTATGGCCGCGACGAATTCAGGGTCGGCCCCCGCCACGGCGACTGCATGGGCGAGAGGTCCGAGCACGACATCGGCGGTCAGGCTCTCGTGGTCGCGAAGCGGCAGCTCCTTGAGGGAGTGGGCGTACGGGAAATGCCCAAGGTCGTGGCACAGCGCAGCGACGAGGAAGCCGCGCGCTCCCCGGGCATCGACAAAGCCCAGGTCGGAATGCATGGCGATCGATGCGAGGGTGCGCTTGGCCAGCTCGAAGACGCCGATGGAATGTGCCAGCCGGGTATGTGTCGCGCCGGGGTAGACGAGGTGCGCGGGACCAAGTTGCAGTATCCTCGACAGCTTTATGAATTCAGGGCTCGAGAGTATAGAGAAGAATTCGCCCGGAACCATCACGTTGTGCCATAACGGGTCCCGTATCGGCTCATCGAATGAAATGCCCGTCCGTACCCAAAGTTCATTCATCGAACCCTCCGCTGCGCCTGTTGATAGCCAGGCGCTATCAGGCGATACTATAGCATGATGTCAGGGCGACGATCACTCAAAGCTAAGGCGAAGCCCTCGACGGTTGCGACATTGGCGTTCGCCATCGCCGTCGTGTCCGCCGCGGCAAGTGCTTCCTGCCTCCGCCCACCGGCCGCAGCGCCGAAATCATTTTCAGAACCAGCGACCCAAGCGGCGACGGAGGCAGACAGTCCCGGTCCTGCCGCGGCGCCTGCGCCGCTTGCCGGCAGCACGGCGGTTCCCATGAAACCCGCAGCCAAGGCCAAGCCGGTGTCCGCGGCCAAGGCGGCCGCCAGCCCGAGCCTGGCCGGTTTCGACAGGCACCTCGTCGCCCGCCCGTTCAACGCAGTGACAGCCGCGGATTTCGAGCTGGGGCCGCTGGCGCCCGGCACCATCGAGGAGGGGATGTCGGCAACGCTTTCAGCCATCGAGTCTGGGCTCGTATCAGCCACGCTGCCGTACGACAGCTTCGATGTCAAGGCGGCGAAGGTGGCCAGGCTGCTGCTGGCCGGGCCGCTCGCATCGGCTCCGGCCATCGTCGCGGTGAGGTTTTCGACTCCCCGTATCGGTCCGGAAGGCACGGCGAGCGTCGGGATCCGAGCATTCGGGACGGTCACCCCCGATCCGCAGAAGGGCCTCGCCGGTCGGCCCTCCAGGCCCACGGCCCGCGGCATGGCGATCCTCAGGCGGGACGACGAAGGCACTTGGCTGGTCTGGCACCTGGAACTCGACCTCGCAAGCCTTGAGATTCCCGCCGGGCGGACAGTGCCATGGGATCCTTACGCGACGCCTCCGCCCGATTGACACCACTTCCGATGTTTTTTGTCAACTTTTATGAAGACAAGCCTTGAATGGACAGCTCAGGCGAGGCACACTGCAGGTGGAGGCTTCCAGACGATGGCGATACTGGTCAAGAACATCGAGAGGGAATTCCTTTTCCTGACGGCGATGCGCGAACGCTCGCCTATTACGATGAGCGCAGGAAACGGCGAGTGGACGGTAAGGATCGCATCGGTGACCGACGGATCGGTATCGTTTCAGCACGAGGTACCGCTTAACCTTCTCCGCAAGGGCGCTTCGTACGATTTCCGCTACAATGTCAGGGGCCAGACCATCGCCTTCAAGGCCAGGATGACCGAGCCTGGGGAAAAACGTTTCGGGGTCTCGATGCCGGAAAAGGTATACAAGAATCTCAGCCGGCGTTTCGCGAGGTTGCCGCCTCCGGGCGACCTGGCAGTGTCGTTTTCGTTTGCCGGAGAGCGCTTTGACCTGGATTTCCCCTCGAGCGAGGCATTCAACCCGGCCAGCGAACCCGAGCCGTCACCGCAGTTCGATCCATCCGACCTCAGGGACCTGATGGCCGAATTCGAGGCAAAGGCGCTGGCCATCGCCAACGACCGCGGCATCGTGATGTTCAAGGACCGCAAGCCGGAGAGCATCGAGGAGAACCTCGTGGCGTCGACCGGCAGGTGCTTCTACCTGCCAACTGCGCTGTCGGGAATACCGCGAAGCGACCCGTTCGCCGAGCGCACGATCCTGACCAGGGAAGACTTCACGGCGTATTTCATGGAGAGCGGGCTGGAACCGGATTTCGCGGAGGACGAAGTCAGTCGATTCGAACGGGCCAAGCGAGCCTCGGGAATCATTTCCGAACTGATGGTTCCCATCCTGTTCCAGGACTACGCCATAGGCTACGCGACCATCTCCAACAGGCATGCCGGCAAGCCGCCCCTCGAATTGGGGTCGGTCGAGACATTCCTGGCTTTCGCCAGGGTATTCGCGTGGTCGCTCAAGCTGCACGGGTATTTCAAGGATTCGCCGATGCTCAACGAAAGCTACCGGACCCAGGTCGTCGATGTTTCCGCCGGCGGGCTCCTCTTCGCGTGCGGGGACCAGCGGCTCATCCAGGCGCTGAAGGAAGGCACAGAAGTCTCGGTAAAGGCATGCGCCAAAAAGCGCATCGTCAACGCCCGCGGCACCATACGGCGCCACTACGCTGGCAAGCGCGAAGGCTATTTCGGCATCGAGTTCAGCATGATGGCGCCGGAGGATTTCAGGTTCCTTTTCGAGTACCTGTACGGCAGGCCCTTCACGGACGCGGACTCGGATTCGGTCGAGGGAATCCGGGTCATCAACCCATAGAGTGCTTTTTCTGCGGGAAGCTCTTGAGCATGGCGACTGCATTCCTGGAATCATTGAACACGAAACCGCCGTTCCAGTATTCCAGGGCGGCGAACAGCGCGTTGCCGCCGTCGTTGTCATCGCTCTTTATGGTCCTGAAAGACACGAAATCGGACAGCTTTTCGAAATCCTGCTCGGAAAGTATCTCCAGGCGTTTCTTGTTGAAGTCGTTCCACTTTTCGAGGTCCTTGAAGCCGGGACCTTCGTCCTGAACTATCAGGTGGGCGTGGGTGGAGTCGAAGGAATACCACACGCGGACCTTCTTGCCGACCGAGCACTGGTTGCCGTGCTTTACGGCGTTCTTGATGACCTCGCTGATCTGCTGCTCGAGCAGGTTTATTTCCTTTATCTCGAGAGGCGCGGACTGGACGATCAGCAGCGTGAAGTACCGGATTTGCCGGTAGTCCGACGGGAATTCCTTG
>PGXR01000228.1:3190-7336 GCA_002839245.1 Spirochaetae bacterium HGW-Spirochaetae-7
CCGGTCTTGTCGAATAGCGGGCTGTTCTCGTCTACCCGGATTTCCTTGATATCGGTCAGATAGGTTTTTTCGGACATGATTCGCCGCTCCTAGTCTTCCATCTGCAGGATGGCTTCCTCGATGCTGTTGGTGATCGGGAAGTAACCCATGAGTTTCGTCAGTTCG
Source organism: Spirochaetae bacterium HGW-Spirochaetae-7 (assembly GCA_002839245.1). GTDB lineage: Bacteria > Spirochaetota > Spirochaetia > Treponematales > UBA12059 > SZUA-370. The sequence continues at coordinate 3,356 of PGXR01000228.1, forward strand.
ATGACCTTCTTCACCGAGCCGTGTATGTTGGTGATGATCAGGCGAAAGCTCATCTTTTTTATCGTCGAGCAAATGTAGATCAAAGCCCCGATCCCGCTCGAATCGATATAGTCGACGTTTTCCAGGTTGATGATGAACCGCTCGACCTTTTTCTCGAGCATCTTCATTACGAGTTCCTTGAGCTTGTACGAGTTGTACAAGTCCATCTCGCCATTGACATCTATTATATAATTATAGCCGTTTTTGCGGATCTTCAGCTCCATGCTTCGGCCCCTTTCCCTTGTGGCTTCATCATAGCTTCATCTTGAAGACGAGTACCGTCTGGTCGTCATGCTGCCGGGCCGCGCCTATGAAAGACGCCAGTTCATTCCGAATCTTCGCGACAATCTCCTTGGGCGCCAGATCCCTGTTCTTGGCTATCGTCTGGCTCAGGCTCTTGCGGCTGAATTGCTTGCCCTGGTCGTTCATGGCCTCGACGATGCCGTCGGTGTACAGCACCGCGATGTCTCCGTCGTTGAGGCGCAGGGCCTTCCGCTGGTATTCGGTGTTGCGTTCCACGCCTATGGGCACGCTCTTGATGTCTATGGTCTCGATGGTGTCGGTGTAGCGCCTGTAGACGAGGAGGGGTTGGTGCGACGCGTTGGCGTATTCCATTATGCCCGTCTCCACGTCTATTGCCACGATGCCGAGAGTAGCGTAATGGTCCATGTCGATCTTTCCGGTGATGCCGCGGTTGACCCAGTCGAGGACCGTCGCTATGTCCTTGTTGGTATTGGTGATCAGGTGAAGTATCGACCGTATCATCACCATGATCAGCGCGGCCGAGACGCCCTTGCCGGCGACATCGCCGATGACGCCTACTATCCTGTCCTCGCGCGTGCGTATCACGTCGTAGTAATCTCCCGATACGCCGCGGGCCGGCGTCGTGAAAGCGCCTATGCCGAGCCTCGGGAACTGCGGGAGCTTCTTCGGTATGATGGTACGCTGTATCTCCGCAGCGATTCCGGCGGAATGCTCGATTCCGCTGCGCTCGTTGGCCGCCAGGAACGAGAAGAAGTTGCTGACCGAAAGGGTGCCGAAGTTGGCCAGCAGCTTGTAACGGTCGAAATCCTTTTCATCGAACTGCTCGCCCGGGCGGATCTTGGCGACCGCCGAAACGCCGATGATCTTCTCCTCCACCATTAGCGGTACGGCCATGAACGACGAAAGGCGGAGAAAATCCTCTTCGCCGGCGGGCGAGAAGCGGCTGTCGGCCGCGACGTCCGGAGCGAAGATGTTCTTGCCCGTCTTGGCGACCTCGCCGAAAATCGTCTCGCCGAGGATGAACTGGGCATGGCGCATGTACGACTCGACCCTGGCGCTCTTGCGCGGGAGGCTCTCGGGCAGCGGGAAAGGTGGGGGGAAGTTGCCGGAATACGCCTTGGCTACGATGATGTCATCGAACTCGTCGACCAGGTAAATGGTTCCCCCGTCCGCTCCGGTTTCCGCTATCATCGCCTCGTTCATGCCACCCAGAACGTCTTCGGTCGAGAAGCTGCCCTTGAGCACGGTTCCGACCCGAAACGACAGGTTGTACAGCGAGTCGATGGATTCTTCATAATAGGACACCGCGGCAAGGGTCTCGTCGTCCTGGATCCGGAGGCCTACAAGAGCCGCAAGGGCCAGCCATGCGTATGAAAACGGGACGACGAGGCGCTCGAAAGCCTCGTTGCCGTAACCGAGCGTCGACGCGAGCACGGCATGAAAGAAAAGGGCGACGGCCGCGATCGCCCACGCATCGGAAGCGAGCGTCTTTGCGCCCGTTTCCTTGCCACGTACGGCAGCGAAGCCGTTGATGGCTATCGCCAGGGCGTCGGCGACAAGGACGAGGATAAAAGCCCTCTCGGGAACGCCCTTGGCGATACCGGCGACCATCCTGGCCACGTACAGGGATATAACCGCCAGGTTGACGGCGAGCGCCGCCCAGAGCTTCAGCCTCGCCCTGGGGTTTGGTCCGATGAAAAGATAGAGGACGAACGCAAAGTACAGGAGGTCGGAGACCGGGTCCAGTCCGGGCAGGGGAATGACGGCCGTCAGTAAATTGCGCGCCGCGAGAAAGCCTATGAGCGCGATGTACGCGCCGGCCCTCCCCTCGGTGTCCTTCCTGCGAAGCGCGTAGAAAATGGCGGCCGCGCATGCCAGGACGAGAAGCCTTGCGGGAAGCGGCGATGCAATAACCTGGATGTACGTATTGAATGTCATGGATTTCCCTTGAGGTTATGATCGGACCGGCGGACCGCGGGACCGCCTACCCCGCTCGGGCGCAAGTGTAGCACGGCAAAAAAAATAACGTCAAGCTAAAAGGGCGCCGGCCACCCGGCCCCGACTTCCCGATCCACGGCACATCCACTATACTGCTGGCCAATGATATATTGTTGCATTGCCATCGACTATCTTTCCCAGCTCGAGCGCTCCGGCGTCCGGGAAGCGGGCATGTTCGTCGACGAGCTTCGCGCGATCGCATCGTCGCTCGGCGCGTCGGTCAGCACCAGGAAGACACCGCTCGTCGTCGAATTCCCGGCGACCGGCTCGTTCCATGGAATCCAGACAGCCGAGGCGCTCAGGCGTTTCGTATCGACCATCGCCACGTATGCTCCCCGTCTCCGTGGCGCGAGCATGGCCGTGCATGAAGCCGGGTCGGCCGAGGAGGCCTCGAGCTTCGGCGACTCCATACGCCGCCACGACGACGGCTTGTATTCATTCGCGTTCAGCCGTGAAGCCCGGGAATCTCTTGCCGGGTATTTTGCCCCGGACGCAGAAGGGGACGCTTGGTCCGATCCGCTCCACTGGACCTTCCTGGCGGATGCCGATGCCGGCAAGCTGTTCCGCCGTCCCCGTCTCGCGGGCGCTCTTGCCCAGGCCATCGCCAGGGATGCGCATCGGAGAACCCGCCTCATCCATCTGGAAGCCGGTCCCGGAGCACGTTCAATGGAGTCGCTGGTGGCTGGCCTCGACTCCCCGGCGTCCCCCGTGCTCGTGCTCGCGGGCGCAAAGTCCAGGCCGTTGCCCTTCTCCCCGCTGGTCGAGGCCATCGCGGCCGCCGCCCGCTACCAGGCGGATTCCCCCGTGCAAGGCAAGACCGACGAGTCGGCCTATCGATACCTCGTATCGTCGGCCTTTTCATGCGGCGCACCCGAATCGGTGGCCAAGGGCTGCACCCATTTCATCGACCGGTGGCTCGACCGCTTCGGTTCCGATGGCGGCGTCGTCGTATGCGACTCCCCCGACAGGTTTTCGCCCGAAGCCGTCGAGCTGATCGGCAGGCGCCTTGCGGAGTCGGCAGGGGGCGAACGCTACCTGTCCATATCCGACGGCAGCCGCTTCGATCAATGGAACGGACCATGGGCGGCACGGATTCCCTTCGACCAGGCCAGGGCAGACGACAAGGCCGTCGCGATCGCGGAGGCCCTGGGAACCGCGGCCGGCTCCGTCCGGGAAGTCTTGTCCAGCCGCTTCGCCGACATCACGGGCTCGGAAAAGGGAGCGGGGTACAGGGGGCTCCTTGCGGTCATGCCCCGTGAAGCGAACCTCTACCTTTATGCCCTTGCTGTAGCCGAAAACGAACTGTCTGCTCCCGAATTCTCTGAATTCGCCGCCGGACTCGGGCTGAAACCCGAGGGAGAACTGCTTGTCAGGAAGCTCCTGTCCAGGGCGGGGCTGGTCGATCCCACCGACACCAGGACCATAGTGGAACCCGTCGACAAAGCCGCCATCGCCGAGGCAATCGGCCCCGATGCAGCGGCGATGATAGACCGGCTATTCGCAGCCTTCCTCATCGGCCTGTACCGCAGCGGCAGGATCAGGCCGAGCCTCGGATTCCTGCGCCGCGTCGGCGAACGTGCGGAGGAGGAGCGCCTCCTCTACGACTGCCTGTTCGAGGAAGTATTGAGGCCCGACCGCCCCGGACACGTCGAGCCCGGCTTCCTGTCGCCATCGTCCGCG
>PGXR01000229.1 GCA_002839245.1 Spirochaetae bacterium HGW-Spirochaetae-7
ACGTATATCATCGCGCCCGCCGCGAAGGCCAGTGCGTAGGGCAGCAAGGGGCGCATCGAGACGACGAGTATCGCGCCTATGACGCCGGCTATCGGTTCGACTATGCCCGACAGCTGGCCGTACCAGAAGCTCTTGAACCGTGACATGCCCTCGCGCCTGAGCGGAATCGACACGGCTGCTCCCTCGGGGAAGTTCTGCAAGCCAATGCCTATCGCCAGCGCTATGGCTCCAGCCAGCGTCGCCGAGCCTATTCCCGTGCCCAGCGCGCCGAAGGCTACGCCGACGGCCAGCCCCTCGGGGATGTTGTGCAGCGTTATCGCCAGCACGAGGAGGATGCTTCGCTTCCAGGTCGTCTTCGGGCCTTCGGCTTCCTCGGTCTTCATGCCGATGTGGAGGTGCGGCGTCAGCTTGTCGGCCAGCTTGAGGAAGGCGCCGCCGGTCAGGAACCCGACGACCGCGGGCAGCCAGCCCGGCAGTCCCATCGATTCGGCCATCTCTATGCTCGGCGCAAGCAGCGACCAGAAGCTGGCCGCTATCATCACGCCTCCGGCGAACCCGAGCATGCTGTCGAGCACTTTCCGGTTGATCTTCTTGAAGAAGAACACCATGCCGGCGCCGAGCGCCGTGACGCTCCAGGTAAACAGCGTGGCCAGGAGGGCTTGCCTGGTATGGTCGAGGGCGGCGAACCATTCGTACATCGATGATCCTTTCGAGGCCTCGGCGGGGAGGCCGTTGTCCACGTGGACGGTACATCGAGCATACTAAATCGAAGGCATCATGGCAACAAAAAGGCGCGCTCCGGGGTGGAGCGCGCCTGTGCGTTTCAATTCGCGCCGAGAGGCGCCGGAGCCGTTTCCGCTAGAGCTGGAAACGTACCATGGCCGACGCTCCAAGGCTCTTGGTGGCCGGGACGTAGGTGACCGTGGTGTCGAGCTTGATCACGAATATCTCGAACGACAGGCCGCCGTAGACGCGGAGGACGGGGGTGGTGTCTTCCGCGCTGAAGATGATGCCGTCGGCGCTGATTTCTGCAGTAGCCTGACCAGCGGCGGCGAGTGCGGCGTTGATATCATCGATTTGTGTTTGATTTATTTCGGTGCCACCATAAGTTATTGTGCTTGCGAGACCACCGCTTACCGTCGATTTGCCCATGCTGTAACCGACGCCGGCGTAGGGGCGCATGAACAAGAGGCTCTTGGAAACCTGGAGTGTAAAGTCGAAGCTGTTAGTGCTCCAGTCAACACTTAGAGATGGGGCAGTTGCAGTAATCATGCCAATCGCTGAAGTGAAAGTTTCATCACCCGTGGGTAGCTCTACCCCAACGCTGCCCGTCAGCCTGTTGTACCCAGCGCCTATCGATACGTCCGGCAACAGGATGTTCTCCTTGAGCACCGCGAAGCGGACGTTGCCGCCAATGAGCGAGTAGTCGGCGGTGATGCCCGACGCGGACAGGGAGGAAGCTACGCTTTCGGGCAGGACCATCGCCTTGAGGCCGATGTCGAAGGGCAGGATGAATCCACCAAGCTTTGCGCTCAGGGCGGCGGCGGGGATGGGCAGACCCATGGTCTTGAGCGAATCGGGAACCGTTACGCCCATGGCATCAAAAAATGGCTCGATTCTGGCCGACGGGACGGCGGTAATGCCGACGGCGAGGCCGACGCCGAAGTGCGGGAAGCCGCCGATGTAGGCGTCGGACCAGTTGTTGCCTACGGTGGCGTTGTAGGACAGGGTGCTGGCCATGTCGGCCGAGAAGGCGGTGAAACCTGACTGGAATTCAGAGAGCGTCTGTCCCCAGGCGCCGGCAGCGACGGCAAGGGCCATCATCGATATCAGGATAATGCGTTTCATGGTACCTCCTGTGAATGGCGGCCGCGGAACGGATTCCGCAAACCACACGCTTTAGTATACCGCGATCAAGGTAAAAAACAAAAAGATGTTCAGTGCATGGACAAGATCAGGTCGCGGATGCGGTAGGACGTCCAGGCTTCACCGCTTGCGTCATGCAGTTCCACGTGGACGTGGGTGCCATGCCCCTTCTTGCGGGCGTTGACGCCGGTATTGCCGCCATGGCCGAGCGGCTGCCCGGCCTCCACCAGCTGGCCTTCCGTGACGTCGACGTCTTTCAGGTGGAAGTACGCGTAGTAGCGCTGCTCGTCGGGGCTGTAGACAATGGCGCCGTTGCCCGCATTGGGTGATAGCCCGCCCCAGCGGTACAGGGACGGCTTGTCGCCGCCCCGCCAATCGCCCGACGCGGAAACGACGATGCCGCCCGACATGCTACGGACGACCGGGCCCGTCTCCTCGGCGCCGCTCCGGCTTACGCGCGTGAAAAACACGTCGAGGGCGTACTGGTGCGACGAGCGCAGGGACGAGCGGGCCGGGAGCCAGCGCTCGCTTCGATCCAGGACCGGAACTGGTCCCGGTTGCATGTTGGCCGATATCCCGGAGGCCCGCCAGATTTCATCCAGGACCGCTTCAAGCGCCTTCGAGGAGGCGCGGGTTATCGTGAGCGAAGCCAGGATAGCCTTGTAGGCCTGACCGTAGGCGCCGGCCGTCTTCGCGTCTCCCGCGAGCGATTCCTGGTCGCGCTTGCCCACGAGACGGGCCTGGAACCATACGGAGGGCGGAAGGATTTCGCCTATCGCCGCCAACGGTTCGACGCCTTGCCGCTCGACCGCGTCCGCCCATTCCAAGGCGCGGGCCTTGGCGACATCGGCCGGCACTCCGGCCAGCGAACCCGGGGAAAGGATCGCGGCTGCAGTCCGTAGCCGGTCCAGCTCCGTCGACTGCGGCGCTACCTCCAGCGGCGGGTCGATGGCCGCTTCGTCAGGCCTGGCCTTAAACCCGTCCGGCCCTATGGCCAGGGCCACCGCGACGAAGCCCAGGAGCCAGCACGCGGCTATGGCCATTGCGGTCAGGAACATGCGCTTGGCTATACCCGTCTCCTCCCCGGCATCGTCGCCGCACCCATAAGTCTAGCCGGGGGCGGGGAGGGGGTCAAGGAGAGGGGCAGAGCTGCAGAAGTCTGTGCTTTGATTGCTTGAGCGCAGCGCTCCGTATATACTCCAGTTTCCGGAGGGTCGAGCATGCATGGACTTATCCACAGAATAAACGTTGTGATACTGGCCGCAATCGTAACGTTGGCCTTGGCTCTGATCGCGGTTATCTCCATTACGATCAATAGAAAGCAAGTGGTTGCGCTTTTCGGGCTGGATGAGAGGGAAGTTCAAACCATAAGGAATCTTGTGGGCAATGAACCACGATTGATGGCGGTCCTGCCATCGGATGTGCGCCATGCCGAGAAAGCGGACGTCATCGTAACCAGATCCGGTCTGGCCTCGCTTTCATTCTTCAAGAATCCTGCGGCTGTACCAGCCGATATCATGGGCAGAACGGTTCCAAGCCTTCGTCGGGCCGTCGAGATTGATGGAATCCCTTTGGCAATGCCTATTTTGATGGATCACTTCGAGCTTGCGTGGCACAAGGATCGGCTGTCGTCCGTCGGGATGGAAAACCTGACAACCATGGCCGCTGCAGAGCGCGCCATGGCCTTGTGGACAGTACGCAGGCAGAAGTCCACAAACGCTCTCGAAAAAACGAGTTATGCTTTTACGTTTGCCGGCGGCGACGATGAGACTCTCCTGCTACTGCTATCTGCGTTATGCCTGTCGGAAGGCGGGCTTTCGGCCTACAGTGACATTACCCGAAACATCATCGAACGGACTCCTCTCGATGTCCTGGCCGGCATGGCGATCGGCACTTCCTCGAATGGCGGGATCCTGACGTTCGGGGTAGTTCTCGACAGGGTTGTTTCATGGAACAAGGCCGGCTACCTGCATCCGGAGTGGTACACGCTTGCGAACAAGGACATCAGGGCTTTGGCGGAAAGTAACGCGATATTCATGAGCGCGCAACTTTTATCTTTTCATAGGACTGTCGAGTACAAGACAATAGCGAGGTTCGATACGGCACGATTCCCATCATCGGCAGCCGCATCGGAGCGAGCGCTCGTGGCGCCGCTCACCATCGCGATCTGATCCTGCACCGCCTTCACCAGGTCCTTGATGCGGTCGGTGATGATGAGGATCCCGTC
>PGXR01000230.1 GCA_002839245.1 Spirochaetae bacterium HGW-Spirochaetae-7
CGTTGAAGCGCCGTACCAGCTCCTCGAAGATGGTGCCCATAGCGTGGTTGTCTATGCCCGCGGGCGAGAGGTCTATCTCCGGATCGAGGAATTTGCCTATAAGCGTCCCGAGCGAATCGGAGCGAGAGAGGGTCTGCAGCTGATTGCGGAACTTGAAGTTCTCTATGATGTCCTGGACGTTAGGCGAGAAACCGTTCAGGTAGTCCTCGAAGTCTGACAGGAGCCGTTGCTGGCTGCCTCGGGACGTGAGGTCGCGCAGCGTGAACTTCGACGTGTTGTAGAAGGCCTGGCCGGCCGCGTCGCACAGGGCCGCATGCTGTTCCGTTATCCTGGCCTTGTCGAGCATCGTCTTGGTATCCAGCACCCGCTCCTTGGTCGGCTCGAGCACAGCGTCCATGCGCCTGATGACGCACATCGGCAGGATAACGTCGGGATACTTGCCGCGCTTGAAGAGGTCGCGCAGGACGTCGTCGGCTATGCCCCAGATAAAGGAAACGATCTTGTTGTGAGTGGTTTGGTCCATGCGACTTCCTGGTGATGCTATTCTTTATTGCTGGACGCATTGTATATCCGCACCCGGCAAAGAGCAACCTTGAGCATTCTGTTTACCCAGGCCCCCCCCAAGGGGATGGAAGGGCCCGGGAGGGAAGGGGGCAGTCGTGAACCCGGCGCGCGCCGGAGGCGATCACGGCCCCTGGGGTCAGCGAGCGCCCCCGTGGTTGACCTGCGAGCCCGAGCGAGTCAGGTCCAACCACGGGAGGCAATCACGGCCCTACGGGCCCGTGATTGCCCTTCTCTCCCGGACAGCGCTAGCGTCCTTCTTCCCGCCACCTTCTGTAATACCACGCGGCGGTGACCATCAGCGCGTGGGACCACGGCGGATTGCCGACGCGGGCCCAAAGCTCGTCCTCGGGTATCTCCTCGACCTCGACGATCTCGTGCTCGTCGAGCGACTGCTCCGCGACCAGGGACAGGTCCGTTGCGGCAAAGACATGGAATGTGTTTGCCATGAACGCGGGGTTTGGGTTGCACGAGCCCAGTTCGACGATGCGCCCGGCGGAATAACCGGTCTCCTCGAGCAGCTCGCGGGCGGCGGCCGCGGCGGGAGCCTCGCCGGGCTCGACTAGTCCGCCGGGGAACTCGGTCGAAGCCGTCTGCGAGCCGTGGCGGAACTGGCGGACGGCGAGGATGAGGCGCCTGCCCGAGCGCTCGAGCACCGGCACGACCACGGCCCATTCGGGCGCGTCCAGGACGATGAAGCGCCCGCTCTTGCCGTGGGGGCCGCGCCTGGTCCGCTCCGACGCCTTGAAGATTCCGTAGTCGGCCAGGTCGCGCCGACCCGTCTCGATCCATGCCTCGTCGCCGCTTGCCATGCACTGTCCTCCGTCCGCCTGCCAAAGCCTGCCTGGGCATATTGTACGCGGCCGGCCTTGCTTGGTACAGTGAATCCACTTGCACGCGAGGAGCCACGATGAACACGATGCCCGATTGGGTCACGAACTTCCCCGGAGCGGTCATGGTCTCGGACCTGGGCCACAGGATCGTCTACATGAACGACAAGTCGGCGGAGACATACGTCAAGGAGGGCGGACGGGCCCTCGTCGGCACGGAGATGATGGGCTGCCACAACGAGCGGTCCAAGGCGCTCCTCGCCGATATGCTCGGCACCGGCGGCCAACACGTCTATACCATAGACAAGGCCGGCCAGAAGAAGCTGATATACCAGTGCGCCTGGCGGGATGAAAAAGGCGCGGTCGCGGGCCTCGTCGAGCTGTCGCTGGTCCTGCCGCCGGATATGCCCCACTTCGTCAGGAGCTGAGAACCGCTTCCTACGCGCTGCGTACGTACGCCAGGAACGACTCGAGGATGCTGTCATGGCCGGCCTCGTTGGGATGCATGCCGTCGACGCAGAACTTCCCGGCGTAGTCGTCGGCCAGGAGGAAATCCTTCCTCACGTTGACGACGCGAAGGCCGTTGTCCATGGCAGTCTGGACGACGGTGTCGCTGTACGCTTCCTGCCAGCGGTATATTTTCTGGACGTCCCCGAGCCAGGACAGGATGTTGGCCCGGTCGAGACCACGCGATATCCAGTCGAGGAAGCGCCCGGGTTCAAGGGGCGGGAGCGCCATGAGTATCGGCTTGATGCTCATGGACTTGAAGAGGTCGATGATGGCCTGCAGGGTAGACCCGAAGGCGGCGAGCGGCGTCCTGGGCAGGTGCAGGGCGCCGGGGTTCGCCGAAATCTCGTCCCAGCGGAAATCGCAATCGTTGCCGCCGAATTCGATGAGGACGATATCGTCAGGCTCCGGCGCGTTGCGCTTCAGCGACTTCCCGATGCGTTCCATGGCCTTTCCAGTCGTCATGCCGAAGCTCGCGTGGTTGTTGACGACCGAGCCGGTAAGCTTGGCGAACCTGTCGACGCAATTGTTCTCGAGCACCCGGTAACGGCCGCTCGCCTCGTCCAGCACGACGCCCTTGAGTATCGAATCTCCCCATATGCTGATCTTGCTGTTCTCTATGTCCATCGTATTTCCCCATTCCGCATTTCTATCGTCACGGAGACTGACACGCGGGGGGAGGATGCGTTGCAAGCAAGGTACTATCAAAACAAAAGCCGGGAGACTCGACGTCTCCCGGCTTCGGTTGTAAGATCAGGAAACGGGACCTGTCAGCCTGCGGCCTTGGCTCCCTCTTCGATGGCCTGCATGTTCATGGGGATGAACTTGTGCTTGCTCTCGCTGAAAAAGGTCTTGAGGACAGCCTCGAGCTTGTCGAGCTTGACCGCGCCCGTCGCCTTGGACAGAGCGCCCATCATCACCATGTTGGCGAACTTGACGTCGCCCAGGCTCTCGGCTATCTCGTTGCACGGCACCTTGATGACGCGGGCGTCGGTCCGCTTGGTGTCTACCTTGACGAGGCTCGAGTTGATTATCAGGGTTCCGCCCTTCTTGAGCACCGCCTCGCATAGCGGCAGGGAGTCCATGTTCATCACGACGGCGCTGTCCGGCGCGGTGACGAGAGGGCTGGCGATCTCCTCGGTGGAGACGATGACGCTGGCGCGCGCTATGCCGCCGCGCTTCTCGGCGCCGTAGAACGGGAAGAAGGTGACTTCGAGCCCTTCCTTCATGCCGCAATACACCCATAGCTGTCCCAACGATATGACGCCCTGGCCGCCGAATCCGGCCATGAAGGTCTTCTCGGTCATTTCGCAGCCTCCTTGGCAGCGTTGGCCGCCGGGGCCAACTCATCCTTGATCTCGCCGAGCTTGTAGAACGGTATCATGTCGCTCTCTACCCAGCCGACGCTCTCGACAGGGTCCATCGCCCAGTTGGTCGGGCACTGCGACAGGACCTCGATGATCGTCGAGCCTTCGCCGCGCATCTGTGCCTCGAAGGCCTTCTTGATGTACTGTTTGGTCTTGCGCGTGTTGGCGGCGTTGTTGACGGCGCCGCGCGCCAGGTACTTGGTCCCCTCGAGCGTCGCGAGCATCTCGAGGACGCGTATGGGATAGCCCATGCCGGCCTCGACCGGGTCGCGTCCGTACGGCGCGGTTGTCGCCTTCTGGCCTACTAGCGTCGTCGGGGCCATCTGGCCGCCGGTCATGCCGTAGATGGCGTTGTTCACGAAAATCGTCGTGAACTTCTCGCCGCGGTTGGCGGCGTGCACGGCCTCGGCGGTGCCGATGGCGGCAAGGTCGCCGTCGCCCTGGTAGCATATGACCAGGTGGTCGGGCAGCATGCGCTTGACGCCGGTCGCTCCCGCCGGCGTGCGGCCGTGGGGTACCTGGACCGAGTCGAAATCGAAGTAGATGCTGGCCCAGATGGAGCAGCCGACCGGGTTCAGGAGTACCGACTTCTGCTGCAGGCCCATTTCATCGATCACCTCGGTGATCAGGCGATGTATGACGCCATGGCCGCATCCGGGACAGTATTTCGTCTGGATCGGCTTGAGGCTCTTGGGATGTCCGTATAAAAGTTCCATACTCGCCTCCTTATTTCTTCAGGATCCGGCGGATTTCGGCGAGGACGTCTTCCTCGGTCGGAATCATGCCGCCGCAGCGTCCGTAGAAGGACACTTCGCTCTTG
>PGXR01000231.1 GCA_002839245.1 Spirochaetae bacterium HGW-Spirochaetae-7
CCTGCCCGGCGGCAGCTACGTATTCCGCGTCAAGGCGGCGAACAACGACGGCCTGTGGAACAAGACCGGCGCGGCACTCCCGCTGACCATAGCGACGTCCCCGTTCATGAGCCCGGCTGCCATAGCGCTGTACCTGCTCGTAATCACGATGTCCGGCTACGGCGTGGCGATGATACGATCCAAACGGGCGCTTGCCGACAAGGTGCGGGAACTCACCTCCGCCAAATCTGCGCTGGAGGAAACGAGCACCGAAGCCACGCGCCTGACCGCGGAAGCCAGGCGCGCCAACCAGGCTAAAAGCGAATTCGTCTCGACGGTCAGCCACGAGATACGTACACCGATGAACGGTATCATAGGCATGGCCGAACTCCTGTCGCGCACCAGCCTCGGGCCGCGGCAAGCCGAATATGTGACGACGATACGAAAGAGCGGGGAGTCTCTGCTGGGCATCATCAACGACGTCCTGGATTTCTCCAAGATAGACGCGGGCAAGCTCGTCCTCGAGGAGACGCGCCTCGACCTCCGGGAACTTGTCGACCGCATCGTGCGCTCGTTCTCGTGGCAAGCCAAGGGGAAAGGCCTGTCATTCGAGTCGGTGGTGGCCGATGACGTACCGGGGATGCTGCGGGGAGATCCCTTGCGGCTCGGGCAGGTATTGTCCAACCTGGTCTCGAACGGCATCAAGTTCACCGAACGCGGCGGCGTCAAGCTCGAAGTCTACCGTACCGGAGAGCAGGAGCCGGGAAAGGTGATCATACGCTTCCGCGTCGTGGATACGGGCATCGGCATCAAGGGAGAATGCCTGCCGTCACTGTTCATGCCCTTCATGCAGGAAGACCAGTCAACGACCCGTCTCCACGGCGGCACGGGCCTGGGACTTTCGATATCGAAGCGCTTCATAGAGCTGATGGGCGGGACTCTCGAGGTCGACAGCAAGCCTGGCGACGGTTCGACCTTCTCGTTCGAGCTGGCGTTACCGGTGCAGGAGAACGTGGAACAGGCGGACGAAACCCGGGAGCCGGCCATCCCCGGATTCCGAGGAAGCGGCCTTGAAGCCCTCGTCGTAGACGACGACCCCATCAACCTGCTCGTCGCCATCCGATTCCTCGAGGAACTCGGCATTCACGGCGACGGCGCGGAATCGGGGCACGAGGGCATCACGAGGCTTGCCAGAAAACGCTATGACCTGGTGCTAATGGACTGCTCGATGCCGGGCATGGACGGATTCGAGACGACGCGCCGCATCCGCGACCGATCAGCGCTGGCCCTGGACCCGCGCATCCCCGTCATCGCCATGACTGCGCATACACAGCCGGAGGATCGCGACCATTGCCTGGCCGCCGGGATGGACGACTACCTCCCCAAGCCGCTTGGCTCGGCTACGCTCGTCCGTGCCCTTGCGGCGCTGTTTCCCGACCGCGTCGGCGTCAGTGCCGCGGCGACAGGCGCAACGGCGCCGGGTCCGGGACCCGCAGGCAGCGGTACGGAAGAACCGCTGGTTTTCGACGAAAGGACCTTTACCGCCCGCTACCAGGGAGACGAAGCGGTTGCGACAGAGATAGTCGGCCTGTTCCTGACGCAGTCACGCGGCCTCTTCGACGAAGGACGCGCGGCCCTGGCCGAAGGCGACACCAAGACGTTCTGCGACCGCGTGCACAGGCTCAAGGGAGGTTCGGGAACCATTGGCGCCAATCGCCTGGTCGCGGCCGCGAACGCCATACTCGATGCCTGCCACGGCACCGGAACCGATGCGGTGGCAGGCGGCACGGCGGCCCTCGAGCCGCTCGCCGCCGACTTTGACCGCGAACTCGACCTTTTCATGGCCGTGCTCGAGAAATACCGGGCGTCGATGAAGACCGGCTGACAGCGCCTTACTCGAGGCCGGTCACCGGAGTTCCGCGGGGATACTCGACGCTGAACGAGAGCCGTATGGAGGCTTCCTTGCGGGGGGCCAGCCTGAGCGTCCATTCGAATGTCTCGTAGTCGACCTTCCTCAGCGCCTCGGTATCCTTGAGCAGGACCGGGTCGATCGCCTTGACGACTATCTGCTCGTTCATCGAGACGGGCAACTGGTCCGAGACCGTCACGACGACCGGCAAGCCCTTTCCGTTTTTCACCGTCGTCACGTACTCCCAGGTCGTCTTCGATTTCTTCGCGACTACTCCGGTCGATTCGTCGAATTTCCTTTTGAGCGCGCGCTCTACCGTGACGGCCTCGTCGATGCCCAGGTCTGCGCGGAATTCGCCGCCAGTGGGCACGGCGGCCATCCCGGCATCCGCGACATAGCTGCCGTCGACATAGATGTGGGTCCTGCCGGGGAGGAACGGGAAGTCCGATTCGTTGGTCGCCTCGGCCCTGAAGTATGCGTACGGGGACAGCTTGGGCACGGCGGCGTATGACCACACGACCGGCAGGTCGAGCACGGCTATCGTGACCGTACGATCCCGGTTGTCCGACTCCACGGTCGTCGCGCCGGGAATGGAGAACAGCACGGCGGTCGCTCCGGTCTCGGCGCTCGCACCGACGTAGCCCATATCGGGGGCCGGCTCGGTTTCCGCAGCCAGGCGGTCGGCGGCACCCATCGCCGTCGACGGGGCCGGAGCGGCCATCCCGCGCGCCATCTTCGCGGATTCCGACCGCGACGGAGCCGGACGGTACACGTCGATATACCACGGCGACAGCGTCGGCATAGTCCCGCCGACCTGGGGCCTGGCCGTGGAGAGCCGCAGCGCCGCGTCCTTCCAGGACTCGCCGGTGGATTGCCTGACGATGGCGCGGTACTGGACCGAAAGCTTGTACGCCTCGGAGTCAGCGCGAATCACGTAGTCCGGCCGCCACGACGGGCCGGCGACGATATACGACACCTCGATGCGGGCCTTGACGGCGGCCTGCGCCTCGACCTGGATCTCGGCTTCGAGGACCGACATCCTGGAGCCCGAGCCGAGCGACGACAGTTCCCGGTTGACCCTGTCAATCTCCGCCTGCAGCGCCTGGGCCGTCCTGCGGGAAGCCCTCAACGCGGCGTCCACGACCTCGTTCCTGGCGCGATGGAAGTCGAGCATCTTGGCCCAGGCCGCGACGTCGAGCGGCAGGACCTCGGAGGAACCGGCGTTCGAGGTCAGGCGTTTCGCGATCTCCGCAAGGAACACGCGTTCGGCGTCCGCCTCGCGAACGCGGTCGCTTTCGGCCTGCAGCCGCTCCTCGTAACCCCGTCGCTCGTCCTCGAGCGCCTTTACCGCCGCAGAGACGTCGCGGGTGCGCTGCCGCGTCTCGATGCGTACGTCCCGCAGCGTGAACGCGCCGGTCCCGCCGACCTGCAGGCTCGACGGATCGGTCCCGGCAGGCAGGTCTGTAAAAACCAGCGTGGTCTCGCCGGCGGGCAGCACCGTATCCGCGCGGCGCGTCACGAGGGCCCGGTCCGAGAAGACCGTAACCTCGGCAACCCTCGAGCCCACCTCGTTGCGCTCCTGGGCCGCGGTACTCGGCATATCCGCCGGCGCTGTTTGCGCAATTACGGGGCGGGCGGCAACTAGAAACGCAATGACAAGCGCAACGAAAACGGTACTTGATTTCATCAATCAGCCTCCACCGGGAGGCGGCCAAGGGGCCGCGTCCTTGCCTCCCAGTATAGCGCGGATCATTCGCCGCGTCGGCCCAGCGACTCGGCCGCTACTTCCCGCAGCACCCAACGCAGTCAGCGCATGAATCGTCCGCGTCGTCGGAATCCTTAGGCTCGCCATCACCGCATGCTCCTGGATCCCCGCACGCCGTGCAGCCGGCGCTGCCGTGCTCGAGCATCAACCTGGCGCCCTCGGCGCTGATGGCCGGTTCTATCAGGCTCGACAGGTCGCGGTCGCCTCTGAACCGGAGCACGTTGACCATGAAGATGTTCAGCTTGTTGACGATGTTGGGCGGCAACTGGTTGCCGTCGACCTCGACCGATATCGTCGGGTAATTGCGGTCGCGGGCCCACGGGGCGAAAAGGCCCTCGATGACGCGGCCGATGAGGCAGGCGAACGGCGATATGTTGACGATGCCCGAGTAGCCGTTCTCCATGGCCGTGGCCGCGACCCCGGTGGAGACTG
>PGXR01000232.1 GCA_002839245.1 Spirochaetae bacterium HGW-Spirochaetae-7
TGGTCAGAGTTATGGTCGTCAGGAGGAGTCCTATCGCCGCGACCAGGTCGGGGCTCTTGGGAACCCTTCCCTCTTCGCGCTCCTTCTTGAGCCGGTATTCTGTCGGC
Source organism: Spirochaetae bacterium HGW-Spirochaetae-7 (assembly GCA_002839245.1). GTDB lineage: Bacteria > Spirochaetota > Spirochaetia > Treponematales > UBA12059 > SZUA-370. The sequence continues at coordinate 108 of PGXR01000232.1, forward strand.
TCCTCGGTCTTTCCCTCGTCCTCGGGGGCGAACCACTGCAGGTGGACGCGCGCGAATTCATCCTCGGGCCAGGCACAGGTACTCATGGCCCCGCACCTATGAAGCGTCCTTCCAGGATTGAGGCGACGCTAGAGAAGCCGGTGTCGACCAGCGTGGAGAACGCCTCGATCATGTACGGCATCGCCACGGCCATGAGCATGAATGCGACGAGTATGGCAATGGGGAAACCTTCCGTCAGCAGGTTTATCTGCGGCGCCGCCTTTGAGAGCAGTCCCATCGTGACCGAAACGAGGAGGAGCGTCCCGAATATGGGAAACGCCAAAATAAGCGCGTTCTGGAACAGCGCGCCCAGGGAACCGGCGACGTATCCCAGGAAATCCGCCCTCCTGGCAAGCAAATCCACGGCCCGGAGAGACTGGAAACTGCCCCTGACGCCGACGAGGAAAAGCCGCTGGAAGCCGCTGGTCGATACGAACACGAACATCGCTATGAGGTTCAGGAACTGCCCGACCACGGGAATCTCGATCTGGGCGAGGGGATCGTATGTCTCGGAGGCGCCGAAACCCATCTGCAGGGAAAAGAACTGCCCGGCTGTCGTAAAGGCGCTGAAAACCATAGTCAGGAAAAAACCAATGATGATGCCTATCATCGCCTCGCCCGCCACCAGCCCGATGTACTGGCCGGCATTGGCAGGCATCGGGTATCCGGCGTCCCTGACCCACGGGAATACCGCGGCGGCCGCGAAGCCGGCAAGACCGACCTTGGCGACCTGGGGAATGCCGTCGCTCGACAGGAGCGGAGCGGTCTCTATCATCGCGAGTATGCGCACGACTACGATGAAGAAGAGGTCGGCGTCGGCGATGATGTCGTTCAGCACCTGGGCTCTCCTCCTATCCGGCCATCGACGGTATAAGATCGAACAGGCGCTTCGCGTACTCGGCGAGATGCGAGAACATCCATCCGCCCAGGAGCGCTATCACGAGCATGATCGCGCCTATCTTCGGAACGAAGGTCAGGGTCTGTTCCTGGATGCTCGTCGTTGCCTGCAGGATGCTGACTATAAGTCCCACGACGAGCGCGGTGATCAGAATCGGGGCCGCGAGCGTCACGATTTCAAGGACCGCGCCGGCCATCATGCCGGATATCTGCCCGATATTCATGAACCGCTCCTCATGAATGACTCGACGAGTTGCCTGGCCATCAGGTTCCAGCCGTCGATCAGCACGAACAGGATAAGCTTGAATGGCGTGGATATCATTACCGGCGGCAACATGATCATGCCCATCGACATCAGCGTCGATGCGACGACCATGTCTATTATTATAAAGGGAATGTACAGGAGTATGCCTATCTTGAACGCTATGGTGAGCTCGCTCAGGATGAAGGCCGGCACGAGCACGTAGGTCGGCACGTCAGCGAGGGAAGCCGGCTTAGGCAAGCCGCGCATGCTCATGAACAGGCGGATGTTCTCCGAATCGTTCTGCATCTGCGAGTACATGAACAGCCTGAAGGGCTTCTCGGCGGCGCGGTACGCTTGCTCGATGCCTATCTGCCCGTCCGCCAGCGGCTTGATTGACTGAGTGTACACCTCGTCGAAGGTAGGCCACATGATGAATACCGTCAGGAACAAGGCTATGCCCATAAGGACCTGGCCGGGAGGCACTTGTTGCAGGGAAAGCGCTCGCTTGACGAAGTCGAGGACTATCGAAACGCGCAGGAAGCTCGTGACCAGGATGATGAGGCTCGGCGCGAGCGACAGCACGGTCAGGAGTATCAGCAGCTGCAGGCTGAAGGCCACTTCCTGTCCGGTCTGGGGGGACCGTACCGACAGGTCCACGAAAGGCACCACCGGAAGGTTCCTTGGGATTCCAGTCGTCGCGGTCGCGGCGCCTGCCGGGAACGTCGCGCGCGGGCTCTGCGCGCTCGGCACGGGTACCGAACGGGCGGTATCAGCAGGCGTCGCCGGAAACTGCCCGGTCGCAGCCCCCGTAGCGGCATCCTGGGCGGATGCGCCGAAAACGGAGCACGCAATGATTGCTAGAAGTATCGCTCTACGCACGAACGCCTCCACGAAACTGGCCGTACCCGTTCCGGGCCGGCGGTGAAGATCAGAATTTCTTCAGGCGATCACGCTGCCGGCTGAAGAAATCGGTGGCGTCGGCGGAGCCGACTTTTCTGGAGCCCTTTCGCCCGAGCAGTTCTACGAGCATGGAGGAAAAATCCTTGCGCGGCGTCTGGGGTCCTTCTGCGGCGCGGAGTTCAAGCGCGTCGACGAGCTCCTTGTTGTCAATGGCCGACACCAGGTTGATCGACGATTCGGTAGCGCCGATGAGCCAGGCTTTGTCCCCGAGCGATACCACGTGAAGCTTTTTTCCTGCGCCCAGGCTGGCAGTGGCAAGGACCCGGAGGTACGAGTCGACAGCCTGCTCGGGCCGCGAACCCCGCCTGAGCAGGGCGTACAGCCCGTAGATCGCGGCGATCACGAGCCCCAGCACCAGGAGCATGCGCAGGAAGTAGGGGAACAGTGACGAGGAGCCGGTTCCGGCGGCGGTGCCGCCGGCGGTGCCGGCTTCGGGAAGGGTAAGCGTCGTCTCGTCGACGGCTTGTGTTCCGGAGGATGGAACTGCGACCTGTCGGGTCTCCGGCGGTACCGTGGCCTGAGCCGACGCTGAAACAATTACGGCCAGGCACAGCAAGACCGCAAACGAGAAGCGGATGCGTTTGTCCATTTCCCCTCCGCCGGGCATTGTACAACCAAGCGGGGAAAATGACAACAAGTCTATGGAGAATAAAGAATAGTGCCGATTTCAAAAGTCAGTCGCCTTTGAAATCGGCTTTGCGGTTTCGCCACGCTACCAGCGTCAGCTCAAGTCGGCCATGCGCTCCATGGGAGAGACGATCTCGGTTACGCGCACGCCGAAGTTTTCATCGATGACCACTACCTCGCCCTTGGCGATCAACTTATGGTTGACGAGAATATCGACCGGCTCGCCCGCAAGCTTGTCCAGCTCTATGATAGTACCTTCGCCTATGCCCAGGATGTCCTTGATGAGCTTCTTCGTCCTGCCGAGCTCGACGGTGAGCTCCATGTAGACGTCCATGATAAGCCCGATGTTGCCGGACTCCTGGCCAGCGTGGCCCAGGCCGAGATTGGCGAACTGCACGGGCTGGACGTTGGGCTGGGCCATCATCGGGGACTGGTACATTCCCTGTTGCTGCTGCATGCCCATCATGGGTTGCTGGTACATTGGCTGCTGGTAGCCCATCTGGGGCATCTGGCCCATATTCCCTCCACCCTGGGACATTCCCCCGCCCTTGGACTGCTGGGCGGGAGCCTGCATGCCGGAGGCAGCGACTATATCCTTGACGAACGACTGCGAGTATATCTCCCACATCCTGTAGGGCGAACCGTCTATCGTCAGGTCGTAGGCCACCCTGATGAATTCTCCGGCGGGGAACCTCGCTATCGCCTTGGGCCCGAACGAGCCGTCGGCGACGTCCGACTGGATAGAACGGTTCCCGCTCTTCTCGGTAAAGGCGTTGATGGCGGATCCGGTGAGGCTCGAGACGCATTCAGAAACGACCGATACCGACATTTCGTCGAGCTCCGACAGCGACTCGTCCTGGTTGGCCAGCGACGCTATCTTCAGCGCCGTATCCTTGGGGACGAAGAACAGGTGGTCGCCGGGGATGCCGCCTACCATGTCGATCTTGACCGCGAGCAGCTCGTCCAGAAGCGACGGAAGCATGCCGTCGCGAGTCGTGGAATCGAGTTGCGGTTTCGAGAACGTAGCTTCCTTGCTGGTCATCATCGAGACGGTCTGAGCATGCGTTTCGCTCAAGCCGGCCAGTATCGACCCGAAAGCCTGGATCTCGTGCGCTGAAGGCCCCCCCGAGGCACCCTTCGGGGACGGCGAGCCGCCCGCGCTAGGATCGAGTCCCGCCAGCAGGGAATCTATCTCGTCCTGAGAAA
>PGXR01000233.1 GCA_002839245.1 Spirochaetae bacterium HGW-Spirochaetae-7
TGAAGCCGGGCGCGACGGCGTTGACCCGCACGCCGCGGCTGGCGACTTCCTTGGCCAGGCTTTTGGTAAAGCCGATCAGACCCGCCTTGCTGGCCGAATAGTTGGTCTGTCCGCCGTTGCCGGTGATGCCTACGACGCTCGATACGTTGATGATGCTGCCGGAGCGGCGCTTGATCATGGTACGGGCGGCGCTGCGGCAGACGATGAAGGCGCTCGTCAGGTTGGTGTCGACCACCGCGCGCCAGTCGTCGACGGACATCCTGAAGACAAGGCCGTCGCGCGTGATGCCGGCATTGTTGACGACGACGTCCAGCGGGCCGCGCGCGGCTGACGCCTCGATGGCGGCTTCGAGCGCGGCGGCGTCGGAAACGTCGCACGCGGTCCAGCGAAGCTCCCGGCCGGCGCTGGCCGTTGCCGCCAGTTCATCGTGGCCGTCGGCCTTGGAGCGGGAGTAGTACTCCACCGAAGCTCCCTCGGCGATGAACGCCCTGACTATGGCCAGGCCGATACCCTTGGAACCGCCGGTGACGACGCAGGACTTTCCTTCGAGCAATTGTTCTTTCATGTCGTTTCTCCCTTGTCAGACGGCCAGGGCCGCGATGTGCTCGGCCGTGCCGGCCGGCGATACTATGACGGGTGATCCCGTGGATTTCCACAGGCCGGCGAGTACGCTGCCCGGACCCGCCTCTACGATGCGGTCCCAGCCATCCGCCAAGATCGCCTTCTCCTCGTCTATCCACCGGACGGGGCTGATGATCTGCTGGGCGGCCAGCTGCTTTATCTCGGCTCCGCTCGAGACGCGGCCGCCGGAGACATTGGAATAGAAGGCTTTCGAAGGATCGGCGAAGACTACATCGGTCAGGATTTCCCTGAAGCCATCGTAGGCGTAGCGCATTATCGGGGAATGGAAGGCTCCCGATACCTTGAGCCTGATGGCGCGCTTGGCCCCGGCTGCCTTTACCGCGTCTTCGGCCTTGGACAGACCAAGCTCTGTCCCCGACAGCACCGACTGGCCCGGAGCGTTGTAGTTGGCTATCCAGGCGTCGTCTATGCCGGCTGACTTGAGCGCGGCCTCGATGGCGGAGGGCTCGAGGCCAAGCACCGCGGTCATCGAGGAGCCGCCGGAGCGGCGGCCCGCCTCGTCCATCAGAGCGCCGCGCTCGGCGACCAGGCGTATCATTTCGGAGAACGGCACGACGCCTGCCTCAGTCATCGCGGCCCATTCGCCGAGGCTGAAGCCCGCCGCGCCGTCAGCTGCGATACCGCGCTCGCGGAGGCAGAGGGCAGCCGCCGAATCGACCAGCGCCAGGGCGACCTGGGTATTCCGCGTCTGCTTGAGGTCTTCTTCGGTACCCGAGAATATCAATGCCGCGAGGTCAATTTTCGATGCGTCGGAAGCTTCCTCGAAGAGTTTCCTTACGGATGCGAAACCGTCGTACAGGTCCTTCCCCATTCCGATGCTCTGGGCTCCCTGGCCCGGGAATAGAATGCAGGTCTTCATTGCGCTATCCTCCTGAGGTGTCACTTGGCCGTGGCACCTCTCGTGTGCGTGTTGGTATGGATCATATGATTCGACAAAAAATACTATTCTGTCAAGATGGAGACGTTGCCATGGGAAGTACGGGCGACAGGATCAAGGAAGTGCTTCGCAGGGTTCCCTGCGGGCGCGTGGCGACATACGGAGGCATAGCCGCCATCACCGGCCTGCCCAACGGGGCGCGGACGGTAGCGAGGCTGCTCCACTCCAGTGCCAAGTCCGACGCGCTGCCATGGTGGCGGATAGTGCGCGTCGACGGCACCATAGCACTGCGGCCCGGTGCCGGGATGGAAGAGCAGGTAGCGCGGCTCGCCGACGAGGGGATCGCCGTCGGAAAGTATGGCCGCGTGGACCTTGCCGCCTTCGGCTGGCAAGGCGCGTAGAACTCCGCTTTCTCAGTCGCTGGTCCTGAGGTAGCGTGTCCCGAACGCCTCGTAGCCGTACGCGGCCATCGACGCGCCGAATCCGACCGGCGCAAAGGCCATGTCGACGATGAAGCGCGGGATACCGTCCTTCGCGAGCCTGACCCGCGTTGTCTCGGCGAGTCGTCGGCCCAGGCCCATCCTTCGATGTTCGGGCGCGACGTACAGATAGACGAGCTTGCCGAACGAACTGTCGGAAACGAACACTTTCCTTGCCGCGGCTATTCCGGCCACGGCGCCGCCTGCGGCCTCGGCAATCGCCAGCACGAGGCCCTCGCGCCCGCCTTCGGATATCTCGCGCTCCATCATGGCGTACTCGTATGCGACGAAGGGCTCGGGAAACGACGAGAGCGCCTCCTCGAGACCCTGCCTGAATAGCGGCCTGCACTCAGGCCAGGCGTCGCGGTCCGCAAGCCTGAAGCTGAAGTCGTCTGCAAGGAGGTCGTCAGCCTCCTCGGGTTCCGGCCCGAGCCGCTCGAGTCCGCGGGCTGTCCTGGCCTCGTCGTACCAAGCCTGGATGCGCCTGGCCATCGAGGCGCGCTTGAAGTCGAACCAGCGCCGCTCCATGTCGGGATAGGCCTCCAGGGCCGTCTTGAATGCCCTGAAAACGCCCCTGCCCCTCGTCAGCGCGGCATGCAGCTCGTTTCTGGCCATCGGGTCACCCGCGCCCGAGGCGAAGGACTCCATCAGCAAGAAACCATCCCCGCTGGTCCATCCAGGCGGGTCGAGGAGATCGGCGCCGCCATCGAGCGAACCGAGGCCTGAGTCAGGCGCGTCCTCTCCCATCAGCACTATGGTACCCGACTCCGCCTCGACCATGAAGTCGAGCGACTGGTTTTCCATGGCAAAGAGCAATTCGTCGATGGCAGCCTCGTTCAGTTCAAACATCCCGCATCCTCCGCCTTGGAACAGAAAAAGACTGCTCGAAAAAGAGCGCCTGTCAGGGTATCATATGGCAGGATACAACGATTTTATAGACTGGGTCGACACGGCTGCCTCGAAAGGATACACCATGGCGCATTGCATCGTACCGGAGGCGGAGGAAGTCCTCGACGCCGAATACAAGGTCCACGAGAGGGGTTTCATCCGGCTGGTAGACTACCTGGGGGGCGACGCGAGGATAGTGCAGGCCGCCCGCGTCTCCTACGGCGAAGGGACGAAGACGGTCCGCGAGGATGCGGGTCTTATCGACTACCTGCTGAGGAACGAGCACACCTCGCCGCTGGAACAGGTCGTGCTGACGTTTCACATCAAGATGCCGATATTCGTGGCCAGGCAATGGATCCGCCATCGCACCGCGCGGGTCAATGAAATTTCTGGTCGTTATTCGGAAATGAAGGACGAATTCTGGCTGCCGGAGCTCGATGCCGTGGCGAGGCAGAGCAAGGACAACAAGCAGGGACGGGAACCGGAACCCATGCCCCCCGACCAGGCGGCCGAAGCCGTTGCCATCCTGGAGCGGGGCCAGCATGAAGCGTACACCGCCTACAGGGAGCTGCTGGACTCTGGCGTTGCCCGGGAACTGGCGCGCGTCAACCTGCCGCTCTCGATGTATACGCAGTGGTACTGGCAGATAGACCTGCACAACCTGTTCCGCTTCCTGTCGCTGCGCCTGGACGCCCACGCCCAGCGCGAGATCAGGGAATATGCTGCCGTCATATTCGAACTGACCAGGAAGGTGGCCCCGAGCGCCTGCGCGAGCTTCGAGCGGCATATCCTGGGCGGCGTCAGGCTTTCGACGGAGGAGGCAACGGCGGTCGGCAAGCTCATCGAGGCCTGCGACTCCGGCTTCGAGACTGCTGGCCTCGGCGAGAAGATGCTGGGAAAGCTACGGGAGAAGTTAGGCTCGTAGGTACTGTTGCTCGCCCATGCCGAAAAGCCCCAGGGCGTCTATCTTCTCGGAGCCATCGGCGGAGCGAAGCATGCCTTCGAACGAACCGAAAGGGCCGTGGTAATCGGAGGAGGCGACGAGCAGGTTTATCTTCATGTCGTTCTTGCGCTCCGGCTTGAACATCAGGTCGACGAGGCCCTCGGTGTCCTGGATGTGCCACGGCTTGTCATGGCCGTTCGGCCTCGTGACTTTTATCGGCGGCAGCGGGAATACGCGGCTGTT